>NZ_JBHXAY010000004.1:0-158153 GCF_042728775.1 Nocardia sp. NPDC060259 | reverse complement strand
GAAGCCAGGTGACTGGTGTAGGTGACTGGTACTAATAGGCCGAGGGCTTACTATCGAAGGTGTTACGCGTCCACTGTGCGGTATCTGAAACAACAGACACTGCAGCAAACCAGCTCTCTCTTTTCGGAGGGAGTTGTTGGGAGCGCTGTCTAGTTTCATAGTGTTACGGCGGTTATAGCGGTGGGGAAACGCCCGGTCCCATTCCGAACCCGGAAGCTAAGGCCACCTGCGCCGATGGTACTGCACTCGACAGGGTGTGGGAGAGTAGGACACCGCCGGAACATCCTTCGCGATAGGGGACCCAGAATTGGGTCCCCTATCGGCGTTTGTGGGGCCGACGACGGCCCTGGCACGCCAGGCGGACGATGCCCCGTCCTCCGCCCGTGGTTGAATTCTTGTAGGCGGGGCCATGACAACACTCCCCGAGGCCGGGGAATCTAGAAAGGGATCGCCGTGTCGGAACACAACGACGGACGGAAGCCTTTCCGCCGGGACGGAGACGCCCGCGGTTTCGGCCGGCGCGGCGAACCGACCGATCGCCCCCGCGGTGGACACGGCGACAACCGTGGCGCAGGACGTGGCGAAGGCGGCGGTTTCCGCCGCAATGACGACAATCGTGGCAGCCGTGGCGGTTCCGACCGCTCCGAGGGCCAGCGTGGCGGCTACAACCGCGATGATCGTGGTGGTTACCAGCGTCGCGACGACGCAGGCCGTGGCGGCTCCGGCGATCGCGGCGGCTTCCGCCGCAACGACAACGACGACCGTTCGCGCGGTGGTTCGGATCGCGGCGGCTACCAGCGCCGTGACGACGCAGGCCGTGGTGGCTACCAGCGGCGCGACGACGCGAGCCGTGGCTCCTCCGGTGACCGCGGCGGGTTCCGTCGCCGTGACGAATCCGACCGTCCCGCAGGCGGTTTCGACCGCGGCGGTGACCGTGGTGGCTACCGCCGCAACGATGACGACCGTCCCCGTGGCGGCTCGGATCGTGGTGGCGATCGCGGCGGCTACCAGCGCCGCGAAGGCGACGACCGTTCGCGCGGCGGCTACGACCGTGGTGACCGCGGCGGCTTCCGGCGCGACGACGACCGTTCGCGCGGTGGTTCGGACCGTGGTGGCGATCGCGGCGGTTTCCGTCGCGACAGTGGCGACCGTGGTGGTTACCAGCGTCGCGACGACGCGGGCCGTGGTGGTTCCGGCGACCGTGGCGGTTTCCGCCGCAGCGACAGCGGTGATCGTGGTGGTTACCAGAAGCGCGACGACGCGAGCCGTGGCTCCTCCGGTGACCGTGGTGGTTTCCGTCGCGGCGACAGTGGTGACCGTGGTGGTTACCAGCGTCGTGATGACGCGGGCCGTGGTGGCTCCGGTGACCGTGGTGGCTTCCGCCGCAACGAGGGCGATGACCGTTCGCGTGGCGGTGACCGTGGTGGCTTCCGTCGTGACGACGACCGTTCACGCGGTGGTTCGGACCGTGGTGGCGATCGCGGCGGTTTCCGTCGCGACAGTGGTGACCGTGGTGGTTACCAGCGTCGCGACGATGCGGGCCGTGGTGGCTCCGGTGACCGTGGTGGCTTCCGCCGCAACGAGGGCGATGACCGTTCGCGTGGCAGCTCGGACCGTGGCGGTTTCAAGCGCGGCGAGAGCTCGGATCGTGGCGGCTACCAGCGGCGCGACGACAACGACCGCGGCTTCCGCCGCGACGATGATCGCGGACGCGGTGGCTTCAAGCGGGGCGGCGACTCCGGTGGGACCCGCTATGTCGGTGAGGACGGTGCGCCGCTGGACGGCACATACCGCGAGAAGCGGCGTGAGCGCGAAGGCGATGTCCTTGGCGTCGTCTCGTCGGCGGCAGCATCGGACGCCGATGCTGCCGGTATCGAGCAGGCCGACATCGAATCGGCCGACGTCGAGGCAGCAGCGAGCGATGAGATCGCACCCGCGTCCACTGAGCAGTCCGACGACACCTCCTCGGCCAGCGAGCGCGCCGAGTCCACGGACGAGGTAGTCGCCGAGCCGACGAACGAGGACATCGAAGAGGTGGCCGACGACCGCGAGGCCGCGGCAGACACCTCGGCTCGCACCGCCGAGACCGGCTACGGCAGCCGTGGCGCCGAGGACCATGACGACCGCCGTCGTGGTGGCGAAGGTGCCCGGACCGCGGGCGGACGGTCCACCGACCGCCGCGCGGCACGTCCGGACGAGCCGGATCTGCCGGAAGACGTCCAGGCCTCCGATCTCGATCCGGCCGTGCGCCGCGATCTGCTGAGCCTGGACAAGAACAATGCCGAGACCGTCGCCCGGCACATGGTGATGGCCGTCGAGCTGCTCGAAGACGATCCCCGCCTCGCCCTGGCGCATGCCAGGGCCGCCCGGCAGCGGGCAGGCCGCATCGCGGTGGTGCGGGAGACCGCGGGTGTGGTGGCCTATCACGCCGAGGAATGGGCCGAGGCGCTTTCGGAGCTGCGGACCGCGCGACGTATGTCGGGTGGCTCCGGGCTGCTGGCCGTGATGGCGGACTGCGAGCGTGGTCTCGGGCGGCCGGAACGGGCCATCGAGCTCGGCCGCAGCGAAGAGGCGCAGGCGCTCAGTGGTGACGAGGCCACCGAGCTGCGGATCGTGGTCGCCGGCGCGCGGATGGACCTGGGTCAGTTCGACCAGGCCGTCGTGACGCTGCAGACCCCCGATCTGGATCCGGCGCGCACCGGTTCGGCCGCCGCGCGCCTGTTCTACGCCTACGCCGACGCACTGGTCGCGGCGGGACGCACCGACGACGGCCTGCAGTGGTTCCTCAATGCCGCTGCCGCCGACCTCGACGACGAAACCGACGCCGAGGACCGCGCCGCGGAACTCACCGGCGACGCGTAGGAGCTCCAGCACTCGACGGCCGCAGGATGGGAACCCGACAGCGGTTCCCGTCCTGCGGCTGTTCTGCGTCGGGGTCAGAGGGCACCGAACAGCAGGCCGGTGAGGCCCAGAGGCACCTGCTGGGGCGATATTCACCAGGTGGAACTGGATCAGCGCGCCGCTGAAGATGGCGGGGACACCGGCATCGGCGGCAGGTACCCTCAGCCGCCCCATGCCGTTGGCTTGGGTGAAGTGGCCGATGGTGACTTGAATCACCGGGGTGGTGGCGACGCGCGCGACGCCGTGCGCCGAAACCGGGCACACCGTGCACGGACGGTCACCGCATGCTCGATCATGAAGAGTGCGAGCACGATTCGACGGTCCGGCGAGGCCCGGGGCTGTCGGTGGGTTCGCCTAGGGTCGGCAGGTGTGTTCGGCCCGGCAGTGACGACGGAGTGAGGGTGTGTGAACCGGCTACGCGATCAATACGACGCTTTGCTGCTCGACCTGGACGGAACGCTGTACCGCGGTCCCGAGGTCATCGACGGCGCCCCGAAAGCGCTCGCTCCGGACGGTGATTCGGCGCAGCGGCTGGTGTACGTCACCAACAACGCGGCACGTGGGCCGGGTCCGGTCGCCGAACATCTGGCCGAGCTGGGCTATCCGGCCACGGCCGACGATGTGGTGACCAGCGCCCAGGCCGCGGCCGGGATGCTGGCACACCGGCTGGCCCCCGGAGCTCGGGTACTCGTCGTCGGCACCGACGACCTCGCCGCCGAGATCGAAGCGGTCGGCCTCGTACCGATCCGCCGGTTCGGCGACGTACCGCCCGAAGCCGTCGTCCAGGGGCATTCGCCGACCACCGCGTGGCCGGACCTCGCCGAAGCCGCGTACGCGCTGCGGGCGGGTGCGCTGTGGGTCGCCGCCAACACCGACCGCACCCTGCCGAACGAGCGCGGCCTCGCGCCGGGCAACGGGTCCATGGTCGCCGCGCTGCGGACCGCCTCCGATCGTGAACCGCTGGTCGCAGGCAAGCCGTACGCGCCGCTGATGGAAGACGCGCTCGAGCGCTGCGGCGCCCGCAACGCGCTGGTCGTCGGCGATCGCCTCGACACCGACATCGAGGGCGCCAACGGGCTCGGGCTCGACTCGCTGCTGGTGCTGACCGGGGTCAGCACGCTCGAGGAAGTGGTCATCGCGCCACCGGCGCAGGTGCCCACCTATATCGCCACCTCACTCGACGCCCTCAATGCCGACATCGTGCCGGAAGCGGTCGCGCCCGCGGCCGTCGCGGAACTGTTGCGACAGCACCCCGGCAGGGCGGTACGGGTGCGCGCAGTCGATTCGGAAATCCGATAGCGTTGACGACACGATGAGTACTCCGAGTTCACCGCCGACCGGCGCGCCGCAGCCACCCCGCCCCGGGATCCCGCTGCCGGGCAGTCACCTGCCCGGTGGTCAGGCGAGGCCGGAACCGGCCGACCCGAACCGGATCAAGGCCGAGGTCGACGCGCTGCTCGCCGAACTCGGCGCGACCCCGACGGTCACCGGCCCTGCCGAGAACACCAAGGCCGGTGCCGACATCACCCGCCGTGCGCGCATCCTCGAGCAGGCGCACGACGTGCTGGTGGACGCCCTGGCGACAGTGGACAAGATCTGAGGTGGCCAGGCGAGCGCGTGTGGACGCCGAACTGGTTCGCCGCGGATTGGCGCGATCGCGAGAACACGCGGTCGAGCTGATCAGCGCGGGGCGCGTCCTGATTGCCGGAACCGTCGCGGTGAAACCGGCGACGGCGGTGGAGACCGGTACCCCGCTGATCGTGCGGGAAGAACCCGACGAGGTGTCGTGGGCGTCGCGTGGTGCGCACAAGCTGCTCGGCGCGCTCGAGGCGTTCGAACCGCAGGGTCTCAGCGTCGCGGGCAAGCGATGCCTGGACGCGGGCGCGTCGACCGGCGGGTTCACCGATGTCCTGCTCTCGCGGGGCGCGCGGGAGGTCGCCGCGGTCGACGTCGGGTACGGCCAGCTGATCTGGCGGCTGCAGAACGACGACCGTGTCCAGGTGTACGACCGGACCAACGTGCGCAACATCATGCCCGAAACCATCGGCGGCACAGTCGAATCCGTCGTCGGCGATCTGTCGTTCATCTCGCTGGGGCTGGTGCTGCCCGCGCTCGCGGCCTGCGCCGCCGACGGCGCGGATCTGCTGCCGATGGTGAAGCCGCAGTTCGAGGTCGGCAAGGAACGGGTCGGTTCCGGTGGCGTGGTGCGTGATCCGGCGTTGCGCGCCGAAGTGGTACGCGAAGTCGCCGCGGTGGCGGGTGCGCTCGGATTGCGGACGCAGGGTGTGGTGGCCAGCCCGCTGCCCGGCCCGTCGGGCAATGTCGAGTACTTCCTGTGGCTGCGCAAGGTCGGGACGTTCGAGTACGACGCCGCGCAGGTGGAGGCACTGGTGGCCCGTGCGGTCGAGGAGGGTCCGCAGTGAACACGCACGACGGCGGCAGGGAGATCCTGCTCGTCGCCCATCCCGGCCGCGCGGAGATCATCGAGACCGCGCACCGGGTGGCGAAGATCTTCGCCGAAGCGGGCATCTGCCTGCGGGTGCTCGCAGACGAGGCCGACAGCACCCGATTCGAGGACGAGCCGGCCGGCTACCCGGTGCGGGTGGTGCCGCACAGCCCGTCCGCGGCGCTGGGCTGCGAGATGGTGCTCGCCCTCGGCGGCGACGGCACCTTCCTGCGCGCGGCCGAGCTCGGCCGCCCGAGCGGGGTGCCGGTGCTCGGAATCAACCTGGGCCGCATCGGTTTCCTCACCGAAGCCGAGGCCGAGCATCTCGACGAGGCGCTGGCCCAGGTGGTCGACCGGGACTATCCCGTGGAAGACCGGATGACCATCGATGTCACCGTCCGGGTCGACGACACGATCGTCGAACGCGGCTGGGCGCTCAACGAGGCCAGCATCGAGAACGCGCAGCGCATGGGCGTGCTGGAAGTCGTGCTCGAGGTCGACGAGCGGCCGGTGTCGGCGTTCGGCTGCGACGGCATTCTCATCTCCACGCCGACCGGGTCGACCGCGTACGCGTTCTCGGCGGGCGGACCGGTGGTGTGGCCGGAACTCGAAGCGATGCTGGTCATTCCGAGCAACGCGCATGCCTTGTTCGCGCGTCCGCTGGTGACCAGCCCGGATTCGCTGATCGCCGTGGAGACGGTGGCGACCGGGCACGACGCGATCGTGTTCCTCGACGGGAGGCGCACCTTGGCCTTGCCGCGCGGTGGCCGCGCCGAAGTGGTCCGTGGCGAACGACCGGTGCGGTGGGTGCGGCTGGATTCCGCACCGTTCGCCGACCGGATGGTGCGCAAGTTCCAGCTGCCGGTCACCGGCTGGCGGGGTAGACATCGAACGGAGAACAGCCGCGATGCTGACAGAGATCAGGATTGACGGACTAGGCGTCATCTCGACGGCGACCGCGCAGTTCCATGCGGGTCTGACCGTGCTCACCGGTGAGACCGGTGCGGGCAAGACCATGGTCGTCACCAGCCTGCACCTGCTCAGCGGCGCGCGCGCCGACGCGGGCAGGGTGCGGCTCGGCGCGTCGAAGGCCGTGGTCGAAGGCCGTTTCGTCATCGATGATGTCAACGAAGCGGCCCGCGCGGCCGTCGGCGAGGTGCTGGAGTCGGCCGCCGCCGAGGCCGACGAGGACGGCAGCGTGATCGCCGTGCGCACGGTCAACAGCGACGGGCGTTCGCGCGCGCACCTCGGTGGTCGCGGTGTGCCGGCGGCCGTGCTCGGTGAGTTCACCTCCCGGCTGCTTACCGTGCACGGCCAGAACGACCAGCTGCGCCTGCAGCGCCCGGAACAGCAACTCGCCGCGCTCGATCAGTTCGCCGGCGACGGTGTCGCGGGGCTGCTGCGCAAGTATCAGGTGCATCGCCGATCGTGGCTCGATGCCCGCACCGAACTGCTCGAGCGGACGGCGCGCAGCAGGGAGCTGGCACTCGAAGCCGACCGGCTCAAGCATTCGCTCGCCGAAATCGACGGCATCGCACCGGAACCCGGCGAGGACGTCCGTCTCGTCGCCGAGATCCGCAGGCTCAGTGATCTGGATTCGCTGCGTGAGGCGGCCGTCGCCGCGCACGAGGCGCTGTCCGGTCCCACGGACGCGCCCGCCGACGGTGGCGGGGTGCTCGATCTGCTCGGTGGCGCGCGGGCCCGGCTGGATTCCGCCGACGATCCGGGGCTGACCGGCCTCGCGCCGCGGCTGGGTGAAGCCATCGCCGTGGTCGTCGACGTGACCACCGAACTCAGCGGCTATCTGTCGGAGCTGCCGTCGGATCCTGGCGCGCTCGACTCGATGCTCACCCGCCAGGCCGAGCTGAAATCGCTGACCCGCAAGTACGCGCCCGACATCGACGGCGTGATCGCCTGGGCCGACGAATCACGCGCCCGCCTCGACTCGCTGGACGTGTCCGAGGACGCGCTGGCCAAACTCGCGGGTGAAGTCGAGACCGCGGCGGGCAAGGTGCGCGAGGCAGCCCGCAAACTCAGCGCCGCCAGGGCGAAGGTGGCGGGCAAGCTGGCCACCGCGGTGAGCACCGAGCTCGGTGGGCTGGCGATGGGCAAGGCCCGGCTCGAGGTGCAGGTGCGGCCCGTACCAGCGGGCGCGCAGGATTCGGCGCCGATCGATATCGACGGAAAGCAGCTGCACGCCGGGTCGAACGGGGTCGACGAGGTGGAGTTCCGGCTCTCGGCGCATTCCGGCGCGCAGTCGCTGCCGTTGAGCAAGAGCGCCTCCGGCGGTGAGCTCTCGCGGGTGATGCTCGCGCTGGAGGTCGTCCTGGCCGGGTCCGATCACGGCGCGACCATGGTCTTCGACGAGGTCGACGCAGGCGTCGGCGGCCGGGCCGCGGTGGAGATCGGCAAGCGGCTCGCACGGCTCGCGCGTACCCACCAGGTCATCGTGGTGACCCACCTGCCGCAGGTGGCGGCCTTCGCCGACACCCACCTGGTCGTGAACAAGTCCGACGACGGAAAAGGCAAGGTGGACAGCGGAGTTCGCACGCTGACCGACGACGAGCGGGTGGTGGAACTGGCACGCATGCTCGCGGGTCTGGACGATACCGAGACCGGCCGCGCGCACGCGGAGGAACTGCTGGAAACCGCGCGGGCGGAGCGAGCACCGGCCTGACCGCGGGTGACGTCGCCCGCGCGGGACGCGGGCGACGCCGAGGCGACTACTTCAGGGCTTTGCGCACGCCGCCGATGAGCTGGTTGGTCAGCTGACGCAGGCCGAACTCGAGCACCGGCGCGGGCACGGGCAGCGACGGCTCGGACTCCATCGTGTAGACCACGCGGGTGCCGCCGGCGGAGGTGTCGGCGAAGGTGACGATGCCGACGTGGCGCTTGACCGGGGCGCCCTTGACGATCTTGTACTCCATCCGCTCGCCCGGGACCAGCGCGGTGATCTCCTCGGTGACGCCTGCCTTGCCGAAGCCGAGCAGGTGCTGCGCGCCGACGCCGGTGGCCGGATCGCCCTGCTTGATCAGCTTGACCTGGATCGGCAGGTAGGGGCTGACGGCCTCACGCTCGGTGAAGAGGCGGTAGACGATGTCGCGAGGGGCGTCGAAAACCGTCTCGACGGTGCTGCGGGGCATGATGTGTCTCCTGTCCGAGATGTCTGTGACCCGCAGCATACGGGTAATTGTCGCCCCTGCTCCGATCTGGCCACGGTCGTCACCGGCTACGGCACCTTCCTCGCGTCCTGAGCGCTCAGGACAGTGCCGCGGCGAGCATGGTGATCGGCGCGTTGAGCAGACCGTGCACGCCGATCACCAGCCATGGATTGCGGTGACGTGACCACAGGTAGCCGAGGAACAGTCCGGTGACGCCCTGGTTGGCGATCACCGCGGCGAGGTCGAGCGGCAGGCCGAGCCCACCCTGGATCGCGGTGTGCCAGCTCGCCCACAGCAGGGCGGTCAGCGCGATCGCGGGCCATCGGCCGTACCGGGACTCCAGCCGGGTCTGCAGCCAGAAGCGGTAGAAGACCTCCTCGATCACCGCGTTCACCAGGAACACGACGACCAGCACGACCGGGGCGGGAACCGTTCCGCCCGACCAGGGTTGCAGCCAGGCCGCCAGCCCGGCGAACGCGAGCACGGCGGGCAGCGGCCGCAACCATCGCCCTCGGGTGTCGACCCGCGCCCACTCGCGCACGGTGGCCCAGCGGGCGAGCAGCGGAATCGCGAACAACGCCAGTTTCAACAGCAGGAACCAGCCGTCGCCGGGCAGCAGATGCACCGCGATCGCGAACGCGACCGCCACAGCGGCCAGCATCCAGGCCTGACGGGCGACCCGGCCGGGGGAGTCGGCGGCGAACGGGTCGGTGGCGGATCGCCGCGGCCGGACGGCCCAGGCGAGCGCGATGCCCGCGGCGGCAGGCAGCCAGATCGACAGGATCGAGCGCGTGTCGTGCGTGTCGGCGCTGGTCCGCAGCGCGGTATGCCCGGTGAGTGCCAGTGCGGTCACCGCGGTCACGTAGATCGCGACGCACGCCGCGCCGATCGCGGAGCCGCGGTCGCGGGAAAAGTCCATTCTCCCAACATAATCCGGTACCGCGGGTGCGTGGTGAGCTTCCTGCCGGCCGTCAGCCGACCGGGAACAGGGTGTGCCGGCAGGTTGCTGTGATTCGACGAAGGCGACCGGCAATCCGGCGCGCCTCCACCAAAGGTTGAGGGTTTGCCCGCATCATCGGCGACATGAAGATGCCGGCGTTGTTGTCGAGGAGGAGCACGGAAACGCTTCCCGGTGTCACCGGGATCGCCCGGGTGGATCGTGACACCAGGCGACTGTTGCGGCGCGTCAGCGCCGGGGACGTGGTGGTCCTCGACGAGACCGATCTGGACCGCCACATCGCGGACCGGCTGGTCGAGGCCGGTGTCGTGGCGGTGATCAATACCTCGCCGTCCATCTCGGGCCGATATCCCAACCTGGGCCCGGAGGTGCTGGTTGCCAACGGGATCCTGCTGGTGGACACGGTGTCCTCCGATGCCTTCGGCAAGATAAAGGACGGCACCAAGGTGCGCATCGACGATGGCATCGTCTACGAGGACAAGCTGATCATCAAGAAGGAACCCGAGGTCCTGGTCGAGGGCATCGAGTTCGACGAGTCGGATGTCGCCGACCTGATGATCGAGGCGCGCAACGGCCTCGCCGATCACCTCGACGCGTTCGCGGGCAACACCGCCGAGTTCGTCCGTACCGAGAGC
This sequence comes from Nocardia sp. NPDC060259, assembly GCF_042728775.1. Classification (NCBI taxonomy): domain Bacteria; kingdom Bacillati; phylum Actinomycetota; class Actinomycetes; order Mycobacteriales; family Nocardiaceae; genus Nocardia; species Nocardia sp. NPDC060259. The sequence continues at coordinate 148,052 of NZ_JBHXAY010000004.1, read as the reverse complement.
GCGCTGCTGATCGACGGCATCGGCGTGCCCGATATCGAACTGGAACTGCGTAACCGGCACGTGGTCGTGATCGCCGACGGGCCGGGGCATCTCGAGGAGTTGCAGCGGCTCAAGCCGTTCATCAAGGAGTACGCGCCGATCCTGATCGGCGTCGGTGGCGGTGCCGACACCTTGCGCAAGCTCAAGTACACGCCCGATCTGATCGTCGGCGATCCGGACGAGATCAGCACGGAGACATTGCGATCCGGCGCCGAGATGATCCTGCCCGCCGACACCGGCGGGCACGCCAGGGGTCTGGAACGCATCCAGGATCTCGGCATCGGCGCGACCACGTTCCCCTCGTCGGGCTCGCCGACCGATCTGGCGCTCATGCTGGCCGATCATCACGGCGCGTCGCTGATCGTGCTGGCCGGTTCGCCCGCGTCGCTCGAGGACTTCTTCGACCGTGGCCGGCGGGACAGCAATCCGGCGACGTTCCTGACCCGGTTGAAGGTCGGCGCGAAACTGGTCGACGCGAACGCGATGTCGACGCTGTACCGGCAGCGGTCCCCGAGCGCGGCGCTGGCGCTGGTGGTGCTGGCTGCGCTGGTCGCGATCGTCGTGGTGGTCCTGGCCTCGCGCAACGGGGCCGAGGTGCTGGACTGGGCGGTCGAGTACTGGAACCGGTTCGTTCTGTGGATGCGTGGTCTGCTGTGATTTCGTTGCGTCACCACGCCATCTCGATCGCGGCGATCTTCTTCGCCCTGGCCGTCGGCGTGGTGCTCGGCTCGCAGACCCTGGCCTCGGACATGCTGTCCGGCCTGCGCTCGGACAAAAGTGATCTGCGCGGCCAGGTCGACGCGCTGACCGCACAGAACGAGCAGTTGACCGGCAGGCTCGATGCCGCCGACCAGTTCATCGCCGGTTCGGCGGGGCGCATTCTCGGCGGCGCGCTGGCCGACCGCAGCGTCGTCGTGTTCACCACCCCCGACGCCGACCCCGGCGACATCGACGGGGTGAGCAAGGCGCTCGAGACCGCGGGCGCCGCGGTGACCGGCCGGATCGCGCTGACCGACGCGTTCGTCGACGCGGGCGAGGGCGACCGGATGCGCTCGGCGCTGACCAATATCGTCCCCGCCGGCGCGCAATTGCGGACCGGCGCGGTCGATCAGGGCAGCATGGCCGGCGACCTGCTCGGCCTGACCCTGCTGCTCGACCCCGCGACGAATCAGCCGCGCAGCACCGCGCCCGAACTCTCGCTGGTCCTGGAGACCCTGCGCGGTGGCGGCTTCCTCGCCTACGGCGACACTCCAGTGCGACCCGCGCAACTCGCCGTGGTGGTCACCGGCAACGGTGTCGCATCCGACACCGGACAGGGTGCGACTATCGCCCGCTTCACCGGCGCGGTCCGCGCCAGGGCGGCAGGCACCGTGCTCGCGGGCCGGGCAGGCGCCGCCGAGGGAAGCGCCGCCATCGCCCATGTCCGCGCCCAAGCGCCCCTGGCGGCAACGGTCACCACGGTCGACAACCTCGACCGCGAAATAGGCAGGGTCACAACAGCTCTCGCCTTCACCGAACAACTCACCGGTGGCGCGGGCCGCTACGGAACCGGCCCGACCGCCACCTCACTGACAATGGTCGCCATGCCTCGCTGACAGCCATCTCCATGGCCCGTCGAGACAACTGATTTCGTGAGCACATGGGTAACTCACCGGGCACGCCCAGCAGCCGCCGACCATCTCACCGCGGGCCCGACTGCCAACACACCCCGCCGCTAACGACCCGCTAAATACGCGGAGAGGCTGGCTACTGCTACTCTGGAGTTCCGTGGGTCAAACACGGAATCAGGCTCGAACTGCCACCAAGCACATCTTCGTGAGCGGTGGCGTCGCCTCCTCTTTGGGTAAGGGTCTCACCGCCTCCAGCCTCGGTCAGTTGCTGACCGCGCGCGGCATGCGGGTGACGATGCAGAAGCTCGACCCGTATCTGAATGTCGATCCGGGCACCATGAACCCGTTCCAGCACGGCGAGGTGTTCGTCACCGAGGACGGCGCCGAGACCGACCTCGACGTCGGCCACTACGAGCGGTTCCTCGATCGCGATCTATCCAAGGACGCGAACGTGACCACCGGGCAGATCTATTCGACGGTCATCGCCAAGGAGCGGCGCGGCGAGTACCTGGGCGACACCGTCCAGGTGATCCCGCACATCACCGACGAGATCAAGAACCGCATCATGGCGATGCAGGGCCCCGATCTCGAGGGCCAGGTGCCGGACGTGGTGATCACCGAGATCGGCGGCACCGTCGGCGATATCGAGTCGCAGCCGTTCCTCGAGGCGGCGCGCCAGATCCGCCACGACGTGGGTCGCGACAACGTGTTCTTCCTGCATGTGTCGCTGGTGCCGTATCTGGCGCCCTCGGGTGAGCTCAAGACCAAGCCGACGCAGCACTCGGTCGCCGCGCTGCGCAATATCGGTATCCAGCCCGACGCGCTGATCCTGCGCTGTGACCGTGAGGTGCCGCAGGGGCTCAAGAACAAGATCGCGCTGATGTGCGACGTCGACGTGGAGGCGTGCATCTCCACGCCGGACGCGCCGTCGATCTACGACATCCCGAAGGTGCTGCACAGCGAAGGCCTCGACGCCTACGTGGTGCGCAAGCTCGGCCTGCCGTTCCGCGATGTGGACTGGGCCGTGTGGGGCGATCTGCTCGACCGCGTGCATTCGCCGCGCGAGACCGTCGAGGTGGCGCTGGTCGGCAAGTACGTCGACCTGCCCGACGCCTACCTGTCGGTGACCGAGGCCCTGCGTGCCGGTGGCTTCGCGCACCGGGCGAAGGTGAACATCCGCTGGGTGCCCTCGGACGAGTGCCAGACCGAGGCGGGTGCCCAGGCGGCGCTGCGTGACGTCGACGCGGTGCTGATCCCCGGTGGTTTCGGTATCCGTGGCATCGAAGGCAAGCTCGGCGCGATCGGGTATGCCCGCCACCGCGGCATCCCGCTGCTCGGCCTGTGCCTCGGCCTGCAGTGCGTGGTCATCGAGGCGGCGCGCTCGGTCGGCATCGACGACGCCAACTCGGCGGAGTTCGAGCCCGACACCAAGAACCCGGTCATCTCGACCATGGCCGACCAGGAAGACGTCGTCGCCGGTGAAGCCGATCTGGGCGGCACCATGCGCCTCGGCGCCTACCCGGCCACGCTGCAGAAGGGGTCGGTCGTCGCGCAGGCGTACGGCTCCGAGCACGTCTCCGAGCGGCACCGGCACCGGTTCGAGGTCAACAACGCCTACCGCGACGCCATCGCCAAGAGCGGCCTGGTGTTCTCGGGCACCTCGCCCGACGGGCACCTGGTGGAGTTCGTCGAGTACCCGGCCTCGGTGCATCCGTTCTTCGTCGCCACCCAGGCGCACCCGGAACTGAAGAGCCGTCCGACCAGGCCGCATCCGCTGTTCGCCGCGCTGATCAACGCGGCATTGAAATACAAACTGGCCGAACGCCTTCCCGTAGACTTCCCGGAGGAAGAGCTCGCGGAGCACGCCGCGGATCTCTGAGGAAATCCGGCATGAGCGGTCAGCGGCCGGAGGAGGTAGCGGAGCGTGACCACGCAGGCCGCCCGAGCATGCCGAATGGAAACAGGACATGAGCCAGCCCGGTAGCCACGACTTCGAGACGGTCTCCAGCCGGGTGCTCTACAGCGGGGCGATCCTGGCCTTGCGCCAGGATCAAGTCGCGATGCCGGACGGGCGGATCGCCGATCGCGAGGTTATCGAGCACCACGGCGCTGTCGCGGTGCTCGCGCTCGACGACGACGGCAATGTCGTCCTGATCCGCCAGTACCGGCATCCGATCGGTACCCGGCTGCTCGAACTGCCCGCCGGGCTGCTCGACATCGACGGCGAGGACCCGCTCACCGCGGCCAAGCGCGAGCTGGCCGAGGAGACGGGCCTGGCCGCCGCCGAGTGGTCGGTGCTGGTCGATGTGGCGTTGTCGCCGGGATTCACCGACGAGGCGCTGCGGGTGTTCTTCGCGACCGGGCTCACCGAGACCGACCGGCCCGACCCGGAGCACGAGGAAGCCGATCTCGAGCTGGTCAGGATGCCGGTCGCCGAGGCGGTGCGCGCGGCGCTGGCCGGGGAGATCGTGAACGCGACGGCGGTCGCCGGCGTGCTCGCGTACGCCGCGGCTACGGCGAGCGGGGTGCCATTGCGTCCGGCCGACGCGCCGTGGGCGGGTCAGCCGACAGCGTTCCTGCGCCGCAAGGCCGCCGAGTCCGCGGCCAACGGTAGCGACGCGTGAGCACGGCGGCCGTCCCTGCCGCAGCCGTCGGCAGGGACTAGCCGGGGCCGGGCGTGCTGTCGCGGGAGATCGACGCCTACCTCGACCACCTGGCGGTCGAGCGCGGAGCCGCGCGCAACACTCTCGGCGCCTACCGTCGTGACCTGGCCCGCTACCGGAATTTCCTCACCGCACGCGGCATCGCGAACCTGCGCGCGGTCGCGCAGGGCGATGTCGCGGAGTTCACCATGGTGCTGCGTTCCGGCGGGGAAGATCATCCGCCGCTGGCCGCGGGATCGGTGGCGAGGGCGCTGATCGCGGTGCGTGGTCTGCATCGGTTCGCCGCCGCCGAGGGGATCACCGACACCGACGTGGCGCATGCCGTGAAACCGCCTGCCCCTGGCCGGCGGCTGCCCAAGGCGCTGCCCTACGACCAGGTGCTGCGACTGCTCGAAGCCGCAGGCGGCGACGGTGATTCGGGTGGCGCCGACGGGGGACCGCGCGGTCTGCGCGACCGCGCACTGCTGGAACTGCTGTACTCCACCGGGGCACGTATCTCGGAGATGGTCGGCATCGATGTCGACGACATCGATGCCGAGCAGCGATGTGTCGTCCTGCACGGCAAGGGCGGCAAGCAGCGACTCGTCCCGATCGGCAGACCCGCCCTCGCCGCGGTCGACGCCTACCTGATCCGCGGCCGCCCCACCCTCGCCGCGAGCGGAAAAGGCTCCGCCGGAGCCCTTTTCCTCAACGCGCGCGGTGGCAGGCTGTCGCGGCAGAGCGCCTGGCAGGTACTGCAGACGGCGGCCGAACGGGCGGGCATCGGGGCGGCGGTCTCGCCGCACACCCTGCGCCATTCCTTCGCGACACACCTGCTCGACGGCGGCGCCGACGTGCGGGTCGTGCAGGAACTGCTCGGCCACGCCTCGGTGACGACCACCCAGATCTACACGCTCGTGACGGTGAGCACGCTGCGCGAGGTCTGGGCGACCGCGCATCCGCGGGCCACGTGAACCGCCACCGCACGGTCGTGCCCGGCGGGTATGGTGCGAACACGCCCGGCGTTGCCATGCCGTACCTCACCGGTCCGAGCGGTAGCGTCTACCCAGAGCTGGACCGTACGAAAGTGAGTCCGAGCCGAATCGGCCTCGCTACCCTCGACAGGGGTTACCGGCAGGAAAACGTATAAGGAGCAGCGGATCGTGACGACAGCGGAAACACCGTGGGACGGTGGACCGGAGCAGGTCGCCGAGGCCGTCGAGATGGGCCCGACCGGGCGCCCGCTGCGACTGGTACCCGAGCCGCCACAGGTGCAGCGTCACGGTGACGCGCTGGTGGTGGCCATGTGCAACCAGAAGGGCGGGGTCGGCAAGACCACCTCGACCATCAATCTCGGTGCGGCCCTGGCCGAATACGGCCGCCGCGTGCTGCTCGTCGACCTGGACCCGCAGGGTGCGCTCTCGGCCGGTCTCGGCGTCGCCCACCACGATCTCGATCTCACCGTGCACAACCTGCTGATCGGCGGGAAGGCCACGGTCGACGACGTCCTGCAGACCACCAAGGTCGACGGCATGGACCTGTTACCCAGCAACATCGACCTCTCCGCGGCCGAGATCCAGCTGGTCAACGAGGTGGGCCGCGAGCAGTCACTCGGCCGGGCTCTCGCGGGTGTGCGTGACCGCTACGACTACATCCTCATCGACTGCCAGCCCTCGCTCGGCCTGCTCACCGTCAACGCGTTGGCCTGCTCCGACGGCGTCATCATCCCGATGGAATGCGAGTACTTCTCGCTGCGCGGTCTGGCCCTGCTCAACGACACCGTCGAGAAGGTGCGCGACCGGCTCAACCCGCGCCTGAGCCTCTACGGCATCGTGGTCACCATGTTCGACGCCCGGCTGCTGCACTCCCGTCAGGTGATGTCGCGCGTGGTCGAGGTGTTCGGCGACCTGGTCTACGACACCGCCATCTCCCGCACCGTGCGGTTCCCCGACGCCAGCGTCGCCGGTGAGCCGATCACCACCTGGGCGCCGAAATCGGCGGGCGCCGAGTCGTATCGGGCCATGGCACGCGAAGTCATCCACCGGTCGGGCCGGTGATCGACGCAATACCCGAGGTGCAAGAGGCTCAGCAAGAAGCGGCACCCGCCGCCGAGAACACCGGGTTCCACCTGCGGCTGAAGAACTTCGAGGGGCCGTTCGATCTGCTGCTGACGCTGATCAGCTCGCGCAAACTCGATGTCACCGAGGTCGCGCTGCATCAGGTCACCGACGAGTTCATCGCCTACACCAAGGCGCTGACCGCCGAGCTCGCCGAGAACACCAAGCTGCGCGCGGACAAGATCCTCGATCAGACCACCGAATTCCTCGTCGTCGCGGCCACTCTGCTCGACCTCAAGGCGGCCCGGCTGCTGCCGTCGGGCGAGATGACCGACGCCGACGATCTGGAACTGCTCGACGCCCGCGACCTGCTGTTCGCCCGCCTGCTGCAGTACCGGGCGTTCAAACAGGTGGCCGCGCTGCTGGCCGAGCTGGAAGCGGCCGCGCTGCGCCGGTATCCGCGTTCGGTGGCGCTCGAGGAACAGTTCGAAGGGCTGCTGCCGGAAGTGACCCTCGGCGTCGACATCGCCGCGTTCGCCGAGATCGCCGCGGCCGCGTTCCGGCCACGCCCGATCGCCCAGGTCGGCCTCGGGCATCTGCACATGCACACGATCTCGGTCGCCGAGCAGGCCGAACTGGTGCTGGCCCGGCTCAAGGAGCGTGGTCCCGGCGGGTGGACCACCTTCGCCGAACTGGTCGACGACTGCACGGTGCCGGTGGAAATCGTGGCCAGGTTCCTGGCGTTGCTCGAGTTGTACCGCGGCAAGACCATCGCGTTCGACCAGCCCGATCCGCTCGGGCCGCTGGCCGTGAGCTGGCTCGGCGAGCTGGACCCAGATGCCGAAGCGGCAGCACTGACCTTCGAGGAGGACTACGGATGATCGGGTCAGGCCCGGCGGCGGCAGCGCAGCGTAACCACGGAGGGCTCGCGATCATCCAGGAGGGCACAGCATGACCGAGACAGTGGTGGAGTTCACTTCCGAGCCGCTCGACGATCCCGAACTGCGGTCGGCGCTGGAGGCGATGCTGCTCGTCGTCGACGCTCCCGCGCCGGTAGAACAGCTGGCAGCGGCCCTGGACGACACCGCGGAGCGGGTCGAGACCACGTTGCGGGCCATGTCGGCGGAGCTCACCGCGCGGGGCAGCGGCATCGACCTGCGTTTCGTCGGTGACGGCTGGCGCTTCTATACTCGACAGGAGTACGCGCCCTATGTCGAGCGTGTACTGCTCGACGGGGCCCGGACGAAGCTGACCCGGGCCGCCTTGGAGACCTTGGCGGTGATCGCCTACCGCCAGCCGGTGACCCGGACCAGGGTCAGCGCGGTCCGCGGGGTGAACGTCGACGGAGTGATGCGCACACTGCTGGCCAGGGGCTTGATCGCGGAAGTCGGTCAGGACCCGGAGACCAACGGCACGTTGTACCGCACCACCGAGTTGTTCCTCGAACGGATCGGGCTCGCCTCACTGGGCGACCTGCCACCGCTGGCGCCGCTGCTTCCCGGCGTCGACCTGATCGACGAGATCAGCGAGAGCATGGAGACCGACCCCCGGTTCACCAGGCTGAAGAAAACGACCGAGTCCGACATGGATCTCGGCACCGACGATTGACAGGACAGATGAATAATTCCGCTCGCCGAGATGGCACACCGGACCGAAGAAAACGCACCGACCAGCCCCGTAGCGGCGCGAACCGGACCACGGGAACCCGCGGCGGCACCGCGCGCACCGGGCAGTCGGGCAGCCGCAGCGATGCGACCGGCCGCCGCGGCACCGGCGGATACGAGCGCGGTGAGTCGACCGGCCGCCGCCCCTCCTCGGGTGGCTTCACCCGTGGCGGCACCGATGACCGCCGCGGATCGGCGGGCCGCGGCTACCAGCGCGGCGCGACCGACGATCGGCGTGGTGGTTCCGCGGGCGGCTACGAGCGTGGCGGCGACGATCGCCGTGGCGGTTACCAGCGTGGCGGCGACGACCGCCGCGAGGGTGGTTACCAGCGCAGCTCCGGCTCGGCAGGTAGCCCGGCGCGCGGCGGCCAGCGGGCAGGCGGCACCGCCCGCCCGGCAACCTCGCAGGCGCCGGCCCGCAAGACCAAGTCCGCCAAGCCGCAGCGCAAGGTCGTCGCGCCGACGATCCTGAACAACGCCAAGCCCGCGCGTCACCAGCACGCCGAGAACACCGAGGGCCCGAAGAAGCTGCCCTGGGGCGAAGGTGAACGCCTGCAGAAGGTGCTCGCCAAGGCCGGGGTGGCCTCGCGCCGCGCGGCCGAGGACATGATCGCCGCCGGCCGCGTGGAGGTCGACGGCAAGATCGTGCGTGAGCAGGGTCTGCGGGTCGATCCGGAGAACGCGGTCGTGCGCGTCGACGGCACCCGCGTCGTCGTCCGCGACGAACTCGTGCACCTGGTGCTGAACAAGCCCAAGGGCTGGCAGTCCACCATGTCCGACGATCTTGGCCGCCCCTGCGTCGGTGACATTGTCGCCGAGCGGATCGCCGCCGGGCAGCGCCTGTTCCATGTCGGCCGTCTCGACGCCGACACCGAGGGCCTGCTGCTGCTCACCAACGACGGCGAGATGGCGCACCGCCTGATGCACCCGTCGTTCGAGGTGCCCAAGACCTACCTGGCCACCGTCAACGGCGAGGTCAACTACCGCCTGGTCGGCAAGCGCCTGCGTGAGGGCGTCGAGCTCGAGGACGGCCCGGCCAAGGTCGACAAGTTCATGCTGCTCGAGGCCTACGAGGGTCGTTCGCTGGTCAAGCTCGTCTTGCACGAGGGCCGCAAGCACATCGTGCGTAGGCTGCTCGACGAGGTCGGCCACCCGGTGATCCGGCTGGTGCGTACCCACATCGGCCCGGTGGCACTGGGCGACCAGCGTCCCGGCACGCTGCGCGTGCTCGGCCGGGACGAGATCGGCAAACTCTACGAGGCGGTGCAGCTGTGAACGGAGTGGATTTCCCGGTGGAGTTCGCCGGCGACCGGATGACCGGCGAGGGCACACTCGTCGTCGCCATGGACGGCCCGTCCGGTACCGGCAAGTCCAGTGTGTCGCGCAGGCTGGCGACCCGCCTGGCTGCCCGCTACCTCGACACCGGCGCCATGTACCGGGTCGCGACGCTGTGCGTGCTGCGCGCCGAGGTCGACCTGACCGATCCGGCCGCCATCGCGGAAACCGTTGCGGCGCTGCCGTTGTCGATCGGCACCGACCCGAGCCACGAGGTGATCGAGCTCGACGGTGAGGACGTCTCGGCCGAGATCCGCGGCGATGCCGTCACCAAAGCTGTCTCCGCGGTGTCCGCGGTGGCCCAGGTGCGCGAGCAGCTCGTCGCCCTGCAGCGCGAGATCGCGGCGATGGCCGGGCGGATCGTGGTGGAGGGCCGTGACATCGGCACCGTCGTGCTCACCGGCGCCGACGCCAAGATCTACCTCACCGCCTCCGCGGAGGCGCGCGCCCAGCGGCGCAATGCCCAGAACATCCGCGAGGGCCGCGGCGACGACTACCAGGCCGTGCTGGCCGACGTGCAGCGTCGCGACACCCTCGATTCCACCCGCACGGTGTCGCCGCTGCGCCCCGCCGCCGACGCGGTGCTCGTCGACACCAGCGACCTGACGATGGACGAGACCATCGACGAGCTCTACCGCGTGGTGGCCCAGCAGCTTTCGGCCACGACAGGAGGTTCGCGATGATCGACGAAGAGGTTCTGGTCGGAGACGGCACCTGGTCCGACGAAGCCGATTGGGAGATCGCCGATTTCGAAGGTGAGCACGAGGGTGACGAACACCTCGCCATGCCCACCGTCGCCGTGGTCGGCCGCCCGAACGTGGGCAAGTCGACCCTGGTGAACCGCATTCTCGGCCGCCGTGAAGCCGTCGTCGAGGACGTCCCCGGCGTCACCCGCGACCGCATCTCCTACGAGGCCAGCTGGGCGGGGCGCCGATTCCTGGTGCAGGACACCGGCGGCTGGGAGCCCGACGCCAAGGGCCTGCAGCAGCATGTCGCCCGCCAGGCCGAGGTGGCGATGGCGACCGCCGACGCGATCCTGCTCGTCGTCGACGCGACCGTCGGCGCCACCGCGACCGACGAGGCCGCGGTGCGCAAACTGCGCCGCTCCAAGATCCCGGTGATCCTGGTGGCCAACAAGGTCGACGACCAGAAGGTCGAACTCGAGGCGGCCAGCCTGTGGTCGCTGGGTCTCGGTGAGCCACGGATGGTCTCGGCCGCGCACGGCCGTGGCACCGGCGACCTGCTCGACGACGTGCTCACCGCACTGCCCGAGACCCCGCGCGAAGGCACCGGCGCCGCCGGACCGCGGCGCGTCGCGCTGGTCGGCAAGCCGAACGTCGGCAAGTCGAGCCTGCTCAACAAGCTCGCCGGCGACGAGCGTTCGGTGGTCCACGATGTCGCGGGCACCACCGTCGACCCGGTCGACTCGCTGGTCGAACTGGGCGGCAAGGTGTGGAAGTTCGTCGACACCGCCGGTCTGCGCCGCAAGGTGTCCAACGCCTCGGGCACCGAGTTCTACGCCTCGCTGCGCACCAAGTCGGCGCTGGAGGCCTCCGAGGTCGCGATCATGCTGATCGACGCCTCGGTGCCGATGACCGAACAGGACCTGCGCGTGATCAGCCTGGTCGCCGACTCCGGTCGCGCGCTGGTGCTGGCGTTCAACAAGTGGGACCTGGTCGACGAGGACCGCCGCTACATGCTCGATCGCGAGATCGATCGCGATCTGGTGCGGGTGCCGTGGGCCCAGCGGGTCAACATCTCCGCCCACACCGGCCGCGCCGTGGCCAAGCTGGTGCCGCAGATGGAGACCGCGCTCGAGTCCTGGGACAAGCGCATCTCCACCGGCCGCCTGAACACCTGGCTCAAGGAAGTCATCGCGGCCACCCCGCCGCCGATGCGCGGCGGCCGCCAGCCCCGCGTCCTGTTCGCCACCCAGGCGGGCACCCGTCCGCCGACGTTCGTGCTGTTCACCACCGGCTTCCTCGAGGCGGGCTACCGCCGCTTCCTGGAGCGCCGCCTGCGCGAGGAGTTCGGCTTCGACGGCTCGCCTGTGCGCATCTCGGTGCGCGTGCGCGAGAAGAAGGAACGCAAGAAGTAGAACGTCACCACGCGAGCCCCGGGCAACTGCCCGGGGCTCGCTGCTTTTCGGCGGTCAGGCGATCATCACCCGGTCGAGCAGATGGTCGACGAGTTGCGGTGCGCGCGCGGCCATATCGTTGTCGGTGAGCATTCCCTGGGCCAGCCCGGCGACGGCGAGCGGGCTGATCTCGGCGTCCGCGCGGATGGTCGTCTCCTCGGACTCGGGTCTTCTACCAGATCCCGAAAGAGGTCAATGCCGCCATCCTCGACTTCACCCGCCGCTACGAACCGACGGACGCCCGCCGAGGCGAGTAGCCCACCCGCTCAGCGCTTTTCGCAAAGCGGTGGCACTGCGGAATCCCACGCCCTCGGCAAACACGTGCAGAGAACATATGCTGCGTGGACGCGGGTTTGGGGGATTCAGCGTGCTTGGCGAGCACGTCGGCCCGCCGCCGAAGTCGCCCCTCGACTAGGAGGACCAGTGAGCTCGACCGACGACCCTGCCCCCACGGAGAAGGCTGGGCAACCTCCGGGCCGGGCTGAACTGCGCCGCTTCCTGGCGGCAGCGGTTCTCAACGCTGTATGTGAGGAACCGGAGCTGTTGGAAGATGACGCCCATGAGATATCGATGATGTTCCGTATCGGTTGGTGTTTGGTACCGATGATTGAGCGCGATGGTAGCGATCTTCGTGTCGATTGCGAGTTCAACCGCATGACCGATGCCGGCGGGGTCCGCGGTCCGAAGCGAGCGCCCGATGTAGACACCAAGCATTCCGGTGGAAATGACCACCATTGCGGCACGAGGCCCGATCTGATCCGTCCTGATCTGATCGTCCATCGCCGCGGATACAACGACTTGAATCTGCTTGTCGTCGAAGCCAGGAAGAAGAAAGGTCTCGGTGACAATCTGCCGGGCATACTGAATCGTCTACGAGGGTTTCGGTCCGAGACGGGACTGAGCTATCAACATGCTGTTGCCGTAGTTCTCTCGGAAACGCCGCTGTGGCAGTGGGTCGATGAGGATGAGGAGCTGGTCCCGGTGGGATCGGATTAGACCGGCTGAGCGGATATGCTGCTGGCGAGCCACCCTCCGCCCCATGCGGCAGACCGACGAATCGCGAATCGGCGAAACTGGGATGCGTTGAACGGCTTTCGTGCGGAATGGTCGATGACGGCACTAGTCGTCGGTGCCCTCGATCCGCCATCGGGTCGTCACCTCGCGGACGCAGGGTGCGTCCGCGAGCGCGTCGACCGTGTCGGTGAGCGCCGACTCCAGGGCGCGGTGGGTGAGGACGATCAGGTGGGCGTCGTCGCCGCGGTGCTCCTGGCGTAGCCGCGCGATGCTCACGCCGTGTTCCGCGAACACCGCCGCGACCTGGGCCAGCGCACCGGCGTGGTCGGTGACCCGCAGGTTCAGGTAGAAGCGGGCCGGGGTGTCGCCGAGGGGAGCGACGGGGAGTTCGGCGTAGTAGGAGGCGCGGGGTGCGCGCCCGCCGTTGACGCGATTGCGGGCGGCGGTGATCAGGTCTCCGAGCAGGGCCGACGCGGTGGCGGTTGGGGCGCCGTCACCGTAGAACATCAGCCTGCCCGCGCCCGCGGCGTCGACGGCCACCGCGCTGAACGGCGCGTCGACCCGGGCGAGGGGATCGGTCGCCGGGAGCAGCGCGGGGTGCACGCGGACCGAGATCTGTTCCTTGCCACCGTCTTCGGCGACTCTGGTGCACACGGTGAGCGTGCGCAGGCGCAGGCCGAGTGCCTCGGCGGCGTCGAGATCGTGCGCCGTCGCCGGGCCGGACTCCTCGAAGTGCACGTCACCGACCTCCACCCGGGTATGGAACGCCAGCGTCGCCAGGATCGCCGCCTGCGCGGCCGCGTGCCTGCTGTGTTCGGCGGGGAAGACCCCGAGCACCTGATTCACCCGGTCACCGGAGAGCGACTGGGTCAGCGGCCGCACCACCGGAACCCCACCCGCCACCGCCGCTTCGAAGAACAGGTCGGCGCCGTGCTGCTCGGCGGCCGCGGCCAGCCGGTGCCCGTGCTCGGCGATCAGCGCGGTGTTCGCGGTGATCACCGACCGGCCCTCGCGCAGTGCGTCGAGCATCGCCGTCACCGAGTCGATGTCCTCGGTCGCATCGACGACCAGCTCCACCCGCCCGTCGAGCACCAGCTCCGCACCGGCGCGTTCCCGCAAGTCGCCACGCGTGTCGCGCAGGATCCGCGTGACCTCCGTGGCGAGCGCTCCGGCGCCGAGAACGGCGACCCCGAACGAGCCGCGTGGGGAACGAAAGAGCTGATTGGTCATGGGAATTCGCCTAACCGCCGATAACTGCCGAGCCGGGTACGAACGCCGCTCGCGCCACCCCCGTCCAGTCAGTATCGCGGCCGGATCCATTCGGCGGCAGTTGTTTTCACCACGAATCAGGACAGTCGTGCCAGAAATGCCGGGATACTCGGAAGAGTCACCCGCGGATCGCGCGTGGGCGAGCAGGGGAGAGGACGAGGGATGGCCCTGGTTGTGCAGAAATTCGGCGGATCGTCGGTGGCGAGCGCGGAGCGGATCCGGCGGGTCGCCGAGCGGATCGTGGAGACGAAGAAGCAGGGTCACGATGTGGTGGTGGTCTGCTCAGCCATGGGCGACACCACCGACGAATTGCTGGATCTGGCAGGCCAGGTGGCGCCCGCACCACCGCCGCGGGAGATGGACATGCTGCTGACTTCGGGTGAGCGCATCTCGAATGCCCTGGTGGCCATGGCGATTCACTCGCTGGGTGCCGATGCCAGGTCGCTGACCGGCTCCCAGGCAGGCGTCATCACCACCGGCGCGCACGGCAACGCCAAGATCATCGAGGTCGATCCAGACCGGGTCCGCCGCGCTCTCGACGACGGCGAGGTGGTGCTGGTCGCCGGCTTCCAGGGCGTCAGCCAGGACAGCCGTGACGTCACGACCCTGGGCCGCGGCGGTTCCGATACGACCGCTGTCGCGCTGGCCGCGGCGCTGAATGCCGATGTCTGCGAGATCTATACCGACGTCGACGGCGTCTTCACCGCCGATCCGCGCATCGTGCCCGACGCGCAGAAACTGGACCAGATCTCCTACGAGGAGATGCTCGAGATGGCGGCCTGCGGATCGAAGGTGCTGATGCTGCGATGCGTCGAATACGCGCGCCGCTACCACGTGCCGGTGCATGTGCGCTCGTCCTACACCGACGCCGTCGGCACCACCGTGTTCGGTTCGATGGCCGACATCCCCGCCGACCAGGCCGTGCTGACCGGCGTCGCGCACGATCGCACCGAGGCCAAGGTCACCGTCGTCGGCCTGCCCGACGAGCCGGGCTACGCGGCGCAGGTGTTCCGAGCGGTCGCCGACGCCGAGATCCCCATCGACATGGTCGTACAGAACACCGGCACCGGTCGCACCGACATCACCTTCACCCTGCCCGCCGCCGACGGCGCCCGCGCGGTGGCACTGCTGCGCGAGCGCCGCGCCGACATCGGTTTCGCCGATGTCCGCTACGACGATCGCGTCGGCAAGGTCTCGCTGATCGGTGCCGGGATGAAGAACCACCCTGGCGTCACCGCGACGTTCTGCGAGGCGCTGGCCGCGGCGAACATCAACCTCGACCTGATCGCCACCTCACAGATCAGGATCTCGGTGCTGGTGCGCGACACGGACCTGGACGAGGCGGTCCGCGTGCTGCATCGGGCTTTCGACCTCGGCGGCGCCGAAGTCGCGGTCGTCCACGGCGGCACCGGTCGTTGACGACCGACTGAACGCCAGGTAATTTACCGACAAGTCAATTAGGCCGTCGATCGACCGGAGGGTTCCCTTGAGCAACCGACTGACCTCCTTCACCCATGCCGGACTTCGTTTCGACGTGGTGGACTCCGGACCGATCGACGGCCCTGTCGTCCTTGCGCTGCACGGCTTTCCGCAGACCGCGAGCTCGTTGTCCGAGCTCACCGCGCTGCTCAACGCCCGCGGCTACCGCACCATCGCCCCGAATCAGCGTGGCTACTCGCCGGGCGCGCGCCCGCGGGGCCGATTCGCCTATCGGGTCTCCGAACTGGTCGGCGACGTGGTCGCGCTGATCCGCGAGATCGACCGCGGGCCGGTGCATCTGGTCGGCCACGACTGGGGCGCCATGGTCGCCTGGTCGGTGGCCGGCGCCCGGCCCGACCTGGTCCGCACGCTGGTGACGGTGTCGGTGCCGCATCCCGGCGCGTTCCGGCGCTCGCTGGTCAGCAGCGATCAGCTCGCCCGCTCCTACTACATGGGTCTGTTCCAGCTCCCGGCGCTGCCGGAGCGGTTCATGCTCGCCCGGCCCGGACTGCTGGACCGGGCGCTGTCAGGCACGGGCATGGCGCCGGACGCGATCGCCAGGGTGCACAGCGAGATCGTCGACGCCGGTGCGCTCACCGGTGCGTTGAACTGGTACCGCGCGCTCCCGCTGGCCGGACAGCGCGCCATGTCGGCGCCGGTCCGGGTTCCGGTGACCCATGTCTGGAGCTCCGGCGACACGGCACTGGCGCGCCGCGGCGCCGAACTGACCGAGCGCTACGTGACCGGTGACTATCGCCTGGAAGTGATCGACGGCGCCTCGCACTGGCTGCCCGAGGAGCGCCCGTACGAACTCGCCGAGATCATCGCCGAGCGGATCGAGTCCGTGCCGAAGTGACCCCCGGTCAGCCGATCGGAGAAGCCAAGGGCCGCAACGCCTCGGCGGTCGCCGGGATCAGCGGCGCGCGCGGCACCGCGGCGCGGGCGGCCAGCTGCTCGATGATCCGCAGCCGCACTCCCGACCACTCGTCGTGCAGGATCGAATAGAACGCGGTGTCGCGCACCGCGCCGTCGAGCCCACGCGAATGTGCCCGGCGCACACCGTCGCTCACCGCACCGAGCCGTTCGATCGCGGTACGCGAGCGCAGGTTGCGGGCGTCGGCGCGCAAGCTCACCCGTCGCACACCCCAGCCGTCGAAGGCGTGGGTGAGCATGAGCAGCTTGGATTCGAGGTTCACCAGGCCGCCGCGGACCGCGGGCATCAGCCAGGTGTTGCCGATCTCGACCGCGTCGGGGATCGCCCCGCCGGGCAGGGCGGTGACGGGCTCGGCCGACAGCGGCCAGCTCAGCGGACCCTGCCAGTAGTCGAGCCGGGTGAACCTGGTCGCCCCGACCACGCATTCCTCGTCGAGGGTGACGATCGCGAAGGCCAGGACGGTGCCCGCCAGCTGCGCGGCCTCGGCCTGGAAGACGTAGGTGCGCGCCTCCTGCTCACCGTGCGGGACGATGGTGAACCCGGCAGGGCCGAGCGCGGCGGCAGCCGCGACCAGGCCGGGAACATGGTGGGGTGCAAGGGGTTCCAGCCGTACGATGCGGCCGTGGAGGATAACGGGTGCGGGCATGGTGACCGGCGTCCTTCGTCTGATGGGGTCGCCGGAAACACGAGGCGTGGATCTCACGCGGCACGTGATTGCGGCGAAGCGACACGAACGATCCAGCAGCATCGAAAACTAGATGCACAAGATAGCCGAACGTGGCGCGTTCACCCGCGCGAACAGACGAGATGTCGTCGCCGGAAATTCGCCGATATTCGCGAGTCGGACGAACCGCCCTAGCGCTTGTCGGCGATGGCCGCGACGATGAGTTCCTCCCACACCGACAGCGTGGGAGTGGGCGAGACGAGCTGCGGCTTCCCGTCGCCGCCTGGCTCGTCCTGGCGCCACAGCGCGGCCGCGATCACGCCCGGTTCCTGCAGGTGCAGGTCGCCGAACAGGTCGGCGATCTCGTCGTCGGTGCGCCAGCGGCCGCGGCCGAAGGTGGACTGCAGCTTCGCCTCGGCCGCGGCGGTCTCGGTGTTGTGCCCGGACCGGAAATGGGTGATGAACACACTGCTACCGACCTGGATCTGATCGGTCCAGTACTCGACGATCGCCCGCGGGTCCTCGTCGTCGTTGAGGTGGTGCAGGATGGCGCTGAAGATCAACGCGACCGGCTTGTCGAAGTCGATGAGCCGGTTCACCTGCTCGTCGGCGCGGATGCCTGTCGAATCGCGCACGTCGGCCTGCACGACGGTGGTGTTGTCGTTGGTCGCCAGCAGCGCGCGCCCGTGCGCGAGCACGATCGGGTCGTTGTCGATGTAGACGACGCGGGCGTCGGGGTTGATCCGCTGCGCGACCTGGTGCACGTTGTCGGCGGTGGGTAGGCCGCTGCCGAAATCGAGGAACTGGGTCAGCCCGGCCTCGGCCATCTCGCGCACCGCGCGGGTGAGGGCCTGCCGGTTGGTGGTCGCGATCGCCACGGACCCGGGCAGATTGAGCTTGAAGTGGTCGCCGACCGCGCGGTCGACCTCGTAGTTGTCCTTGCCGCCGAGTAGATAGTCGTAGACCCGGGCGATGCTGGGACTGGACTGGTCGATCACCTTCGCGTTGTCGCTCATCGTTCGACGACCCCCTCACACAGTGCTGGTGTTGTGCCGCCGCCCATCGTAGGAGAACTCCGGGTGCCGGCATGGTTTCACTGTCGGTGATACCCGAAAACTGTTCCGGGCGTGTGTGTTCCGCTGCGAGTAGGGCTCTGCGGGGCGGTTCGCCGACGTCACGGTGGCGTGTCGAGGTACCGGGTGGGTTGCGGTGTAAATCTGTGCGTTGTCGCACGTCAGGGGCGTAACGGTTCGATAAATAACATCAATGTTCGTCTGTTGACCAAATGTCCAGTTACGCAGCGGTTCCGCCAGTTCCGAGGGGTATTTTGCCGGAAATGTAACGTGCGTTACCATCTCGTGTCGAACGGATGTTCTATGTGATGCAGATCACACTAGCTGTCAATCGGTTACCTGAGCTGGCACGCTCGTAATTGCTGAACGTTAACCGTTCGTGATCAACGGCAAGGTCGTCGGGGGCCTTTCGTCACGAACGCCCAGGCTGTCCGTTACGGCGCGACTGGCCTCGAATAGAACCCCATGGATCAGGTGCCGGCCGTGTCGGGACGGCCGCCGGAAGGGACCTCATGGTTATGAGTAGCATCTACTTCGAACCGAACAGCAAGCTGTCAGTTACCGGCCGAGATCGCCGTGTCACCGCGACTCCGGCCGTCGAATCGCCCATCGCCCCGCTGGCGATGCCCGGGCTGATCCTCGGCCTCGTCCTGGTCGGCCTCGGGCTCGCCGCGCTGCTGCGGCTGGGGGACTGGGCGGGTAGTTACGGTCCCGTCCTGGTCCTGCTGGCGTATGTCTTCTACATGGCGGCCGCGGTGCGGCTGGTGCTGTGGGGTGCGGTCACCGTCCGGTCGTTGCACCGCCGATAGATTCCGTCTGCTCAGCCGTCGTGCAGGATCTGCGCGGCGGCTTCCAGGCTGTCGGCCGACCCGACCACGATGAGCACGTCGCCTGCCGTGAACACGAATTCCGGCCCGGGTGAGGCGATGACCGCCCCGGATCGCATCACCGCGACGATCGAGGCCTTGGTGCGGGTGCGCAGCCGGGTGTCGCCGAGCGTGCGGCAGTCGTAGGGCGAGTGGGCCGCGATCGGGAACTGAGCGGTGCTGACGCCGTCGAATTCGCGATGTTCGGCCTCGAGCTGGGCGACCACCTGCGGCGCGCCGAGCAGGCTGGCCAAGGCTGACGCCTCCGCGCTCGACAGGGCGATCTGATCGGTGGCATCGGGATTGCCCGGCCTGCCGACGATCAAATCGATCGAGCCGTCGCGGTGCTCGACGACACCGATGCGCCTGCCGCCCTTGCGCACCGGGAAATCCTTGCGAACACCGACCCCGGGTAGGGGTGTCACCTCGATCTGCATCCCCTCAGGGTATCCGGACAAAACGGACGCAGGCTGGTCACAGTTCGACGGCCGACCGGTGTCGAGTGGTTACCCGGCGATTTCCGGCACGGCGGACAATGCCCCGGGCGGTGTCGCTGGATCAGATCGCCGCGGCGGCGGAGAGCTGATCCAGCGCGCGGGTCAGGCCTGCGGCGGGTCGACGAAGATGTCGTACTCGAGCTCGCCCGAGCCGCCGTAGCCGGACAGATCGGTGATGCCCTCGGCCGCGAGGACATCGACATCGAGGAAGGTGTTGCCGGTCGTCGTGCGGGCGTCGCGGCCCAGGATGGCGACGGCGGCGTCGGCCACGATCTCCGGGGTGCGGGCCTTGGCGATGGCGTCGTCGCCGCCGAGCAGGTTCTGCACCGCGGCGGTCGCGATCAGCGTCTGCGGCCACAGGCAGTTCGCGGCGACGCCGTGCTCGGCGTACTCGGCGGCCCAGCCGAGCGTGAGCAGCGACATCCCGTACTTGGCCACCATGTAGGCGGGGTGTCCGCCGAGCCAGTGCGGGGCGAGGTTCAGCGGCGGCGACAGGCTCAAGATGTGCGCGTTCTCGCTCTGCCGCAAGTGCGGCAGGCACGCGCTGGAGAGCAGGTAGGTGCCGCGGATCTGGATCTGCTGCATCAGGTCGAAGCGCTTGATCGGCAGTTCCTCGGTCGAGGCCAGGGCGATCGCCGAAGCGTTGTTGACGCAGTAGTCGATGCCGCCGAATCGCTCCACCGTCTGGGCGACGGCGTTCGCCACCGAGGCCTCGTCGCGGACATCGCCCACCACGGCCAGCGCCTGACCGCCCGCTTCCTCGATTTCGGCGGCCGCGGTGTGGATGGTGCCGGGCAGGCGGGGATCGGGCACGTCGGTCTTGGCCAGCAGCGCGATATTGGCGCCCTGGCGCGCGGCGGCCACAGCGATGGCCAGGCCGATGCCGCGGCTGCCGCCGGACATGATCATCGTGCGCCCGGCCAGCGGGAAGGTGGCGGTCATGGGTGAGCTCCTTGTCGTCGACGACGCCGGCGAGGCGACTGATGCTCGGTAACGTTACAGATAGCAAACGGTCGTGGCAATAGTGAAATATGTAGACTCGACCCGTGCAACCCCCTGTGACCGGCTCCGATACCGATGTCCGTCCGGTGTCGGCCCGCTCCGCGCTGGTCCGCATCCTCATCGCGGCCGATTCGCCGACGATGACCTCGCGGGAGATCTGCGCCGCCACCACCGCCATCGGCTACCCGGAGGCGACCGTCCGCGTCGCCGTCTCCCGGATGGTCGCCGCCGGTGACCTGCTGCGCGAGAACCGCGCCTACACCCTCACCCCGGCACTGCGCGCGCGGCGCACCGAACTCGCCGCGCCCCCGACTCGCCCGTGGACCGGCGACTGGGAACAGGTCGTCGTCACCGCCACCGGCCGCCCCGCCGCCGACCGCGCCGCCCTGCGCGCGACACTGCTGTCGCTGCGCCTGGCCGAACTCCGCGAGGGCGTCTGGATGCGCCCGGCCAACCTCGACCGCGCCTGGCCCGCCGACCTCGACGACACCACCTTCCGCCTGCACACCCGTCCCGTCGACGATCCCGCGCTGCTGGCCGCCCGCCTCTGGTCGCTGCCCGGCTGGTCCGCCCGCGGCCACGCGCTGCTCTCCGCCATCGAAACCCCCGACCCGACAGTCAGATTCGCCGCCGTCTGCGCGGGTCTGGATCACCTGACGACCGATCCCGTCCTGCCCGGCGAACTCCAGCCCGACGATTGGCCGGTCGCCCGGCTGCGCGCCGTCACCGCCGACTATCTCGAATGGTTCGCCGCATTGGGCGCGGAATCCGTTGCGCCCTAGCGTCGCGGCGGTGTCGTGCGGGGTGACATCGACGGCGAATTCCGCGGAAAGCCCAGGCGCCAGCATGTTGTCCGCAGTAGTCCGGGTGTGGTTACGGGGCAGATGAGGTTGTCGCGTCTACCATGGACTCTGCCGTGCGACGTGGCGGCGCCGCATGGTGCAGGGGAAGGGCCCGCCCCGAGAGTTTCGGGGCGGGCCGCACTGTTCGGACCGGCGGGTCCACGCCATTTCGGTTGCGGCGCACCAAGACTCGACTGACGGTTCGATTCCGTCGCAGTCATCGGCGGATGCCGAGCAACCCGAGGGCGAAGTCGGCGTACTCGGTGGCGATCTGTTCGGGGGTGGCCGGACCGTCCAGCCGGAACCACTGCGGCAGGGCGGTGCACATTGTCGCGATCGCGCGTCCGGCGGCTCTCGCGTGGGCTGTGCTGAGGTTCTCCTCGGTGAGCGCGGTATCGATGTCTTCGTCGAGGAGATACTGGATCTCGTTGCGGGACGCGGTGATCCGTCGTCGATTGTCAGGGTTCAGGCTGCGCATCTCGCTGGCGCCGATGAAGGCGAGTTCGCGGCGGTGGGTGTGGAACAGGGCGAGTGCTTCGACGATCCGGATCACCCGGTCGCGGCCGGCGCCGGCCTCGTCCCGGGCCGCGCCGACCCGCCGGTGCAGCTCGTCCATGGTCAGGTCGAGTGCCCGGACGAGCAGTTCCTGTTTGTCGCGGTAGTGGTGGTAGACACCCGGCACGCTCATGCCTGCCCGCTGCGCGATCGACCGCATCGTGGCGCCGTGGTACCCGGTTTCGACGAAGGAGTCGATGGCGGCGGCGAGGACGGGATCGATATCCAGCGGCGGGAACTCGCGCCAGGCGAGGTCGGTCTCGTGCACCGGATCGGCCGCGGCGCGCTGTCGGGGTATCGGCGTTCGGGTCGGCCGCTCGCCGATCAGCCACTGCGTCGTGGTGCCGAGTTCGGCTGCCAGTAGATGGAGCCGCGGCACAGAGACACCCGTCTTGCCGGTCTCGATGGCGCTGAGGGTGGCCGGGCTGACATCGATGCGGCGCGCGGTCTCCCGCAACGACAGGCCCGTCGCGGTCCTGGCCTGTCGCAGGCGTGCGCCGAGGGTGGTCGATTCCCCCTCAGGAGCGTTCATATTGTTCAGGATAGCTGAACAGTACACGATGAGAAACCTCGGCAATTGACAGCATGTATCGAACATGTCAGTGTCGTGGGTGTTCAATGCCGAGCGAACGTTCGGCAAGTCGAGTCGAGGAGTTGGCCCGTGGCGATCGACCTGTCCCATCCGCCCGAGGTGCAGCGCCTGGCCGAGCGCACCCGCGCCTTCATCCGCGACCGGGTCATCCCGCTCGACGACGCCAACGACGGCGACATCACCGCCGCCGGTGGCGACGCGTTGCGCGCCGACCTGCAGCGGGAAGCGCGCGAGGCCGGGGTGTTCGCACCCCACGCGCCGGTCGAATACGGCGGGCACGGCCTGGGGATGTCGGACCGCGCCCCGATCTTCGAGGAAGCGGGCTACTCCCTGTTCGGCCCGACGGCACTGAACATCGCGGCGCCGGACGAGGGCAATGTGCACATGCTCGCCCACATCGCCGACCCCGAGCAGAAGGAGCGGTTCCTCGCGCCACTCGCGCGCGGTGACGTCCGCTCGGCCTTCGCGATGACCGAACCGGCACCCGGCGCCGGCTCGGACCCCTCCGCGCTGACCACCCGCGCGGTGCGCGCCGAGGGCGGCTGGCGGATCAACGGCCACAAGTGGTTCATCACCGGCGCCGACGGCGCGGGCTTGTTCATCATCATGGCCCGCACCTCCGGCGAGCCCGGCGACCGCGGCGGTGCGACCATGTTCCTCGCCCCCGCCGACACCCCGGGCATCCGGGTGGGCAGGCATATCGACACCCTGGACCGGTCGATGCTCGGCGGTCACTGCGAGGTGTTCTTCGAGGACCTGCTCGTCCCGGATTCGGCGGTGCTCGGCGCGGTCGACCGTGGCTTCGAATACGCCCAGGTGCGCCTGGGCCCCGCCCGCATGACGCATGTGATGCGCTGGCTCGGCGCGGCCCGCCGCGGCCACGATGTGGCGGTGTCGCGGGTGGCGGAACGGCGCGGATTCGGTTCGCGGCTCGGCGATCTCGGCATGATCCAGCAGATGATCGCCGACAACGAGATCGACATCGCCGCCACCCGCGCGCTGCTGACTCGCGCCTGCTGGGAACTCGATCGCGGCGAGCCGGCGGCGAACGCCACCTCGATCGCGAAAACCTATGCCGCCGAGGCGATATTCCGGATCATCGACCGCAGCATGCAGATGTGCGGTGGCCTCGGCGTCTCCGCCGACCTGCCGCTGGCGCGGCTGTCCCGCGAGGTCCGTCCGTTCCGGATCTACGACGGTCCGTCCGAGGTGCACCGCTGGGCCATCGCCAAGCGCGCGGTGAGCGCGGCCAAGCGCGCGCAGAAGGATGCCGAATGAGTCTGCCCGGCATGGATGTCGCCGCACTGGAGCAGTTCCTGCGCGAGCGCGGCGTACCGGTGCGCGGTGCGCTGCGGGTGGAACTGATCAGCGGCGGCCGCTCGAATCTGACCTTCACGGCGGCCGACGACGACTCGACCTGGGTGGTGCGGCGTCCGCCCGTTGCCGGACTCACGCCGTCCGCGCACGACATGGCCCGCGAATTCACCGTCACCGAAGCACTCCAGGGCTCGGCGGTTCCGGTCGCGAGGACCATCGCATTCGATGCGCAGGGCACCGCGCTCGGCGCCCCGATGACCGTCGTCGAATACGTCGACGGCCTGGTGATCCGCGATCAGGACGACCTCGCCACCCTGACCGACGACCAGGTCGGGGCGAGCGCGGCCGAGCTGGTGCGGGTGCTCGCCCGCCTGCACGAGGTCGATCCGCAGGCGGTGGGGCTCGAGAAATTCGGGCGGCCCACCGGTTTCGTCGAACGCCAGGTGAATCTGTGGGCTTCCCAATGGGATCGGGTGAAGACTCGCGAACTCGCCGATGTCGCCGCGCTGCACTCCGCGCTGACGGAGGCACTGCCGACCGAATCGGCGGCCTCGATCGTGCACGGCGACTTCCGTATCGACAACACGATCCTGGACGCGACCGATCCAAGCCGGGTGCGCGCCGTCGTCGACTGGGAGATGTCGACCCTCGGTGATCCCCTCACCGATGTCGCCCTGATGTGCGTGTACCGCTCACCGGTCTTCGACCTGGTCCTCGGCTCGTCTGCCGCGTGGACCAGCGACCGGATGCCCACCGCCGACACCCTCGCCCAGTCCTACGCGACGGCCTCCGGCCGAGACCTCGGCGACTGGGGCTTCTATCTCGCGCTCGCCAACTTCAAACTCGGTGTGATCGGCGAGGGCATCACCCACCGGGCGTTGCAGGGTTCCGACTCCGGAGCAGCGGCCGAACGCGCCGCCGAGGCCACCCCGGAATTCATGGCCGCGGGCCTGCGCGCACTGAAAGGAACCCGGAAATGACCAAGTCCGCCCTGATCAGCGGCGCCTCGCGGGGAATCGGCCTCGGCATCGCGAATAGGCTCGCCCAGCAGGGCTACTCGCTGACCATCACCGCGCGCGACGCCGACCGTCTCGACGTGGTCGCCGCCGAGCTGCGTGCGCACGGCGCCGCCGACGTGGTCACCGTCGCCGCCGACATGTCCGACGAGGAGGGCGTCGCGCGGGTACTCACCGCGCACACCGACCGGTTCGCGACGATGTCGGCCTTGATCCTGAACGCCGGTGTCGGCACCGCGGGGCCACTGGCCGAGTCGTCGATGCGGCGCTTCGACAAGACCATCGCGGTCAACGTGCGCGCACCGATCCAGCTCATCCAGGGCGCCCTGCCGATGCTGCGCGCCGGAGCAGCCGCCGATCCCCGCCACGGCGCGAAAGTCATTGCGCTGTCCTCGATCACCGGCGTCTACGCCGAGGCCGGACTGGCCGTGTACGGAGCCGCCAAAGCCGCGCTCATCTCGCTGCTCACCACCCTCAACGCCGAAGAATCCGGCAACGGCGTCACCGCCACCTCGATCGCACCCGCCTACGTCGACACCGACATGAGCGCCTGGATCCACGACCGGATTCCCCCCGAGCGGATGCTCGCGGTCAACGACATCGTCGAGATGGTCGACTCTCTGCTGCGCCTGTCCGCCCAGGCCGTGGTCCCCACGATCGTCATGTCCCGCGCGGGCACCGACGGCTACCGGGCGTAGCGGGTTCAGGCGATGCGGCGAGGTGGTTCGCTGCGGTAACGGGCGTGGCCGCCGTCGATCTTCAGCACCTTCCACAGCCGCTTGGTCACCGGGTTCATCAGGCCAAGCTCGTCGGCCAGTGCGCGCATGTCGCCGAAGAATCCGCTGAGGATCTTGCGGGAGGCGGGGCTGCGCCAGAACGCGTCGGCGAACACCTCGTCGGGGATGTCAAACTTCTTCGCGAACGACGTCGACGGCTTGACGAGCTCGTCGGCGAGCCAGCGCATGGCGATCGGAAAGGCGACGGCGCAGACCGCGGTGCTCACCGGGTTCATCCGGGCGAGGTGGGCGCGCAGGAACTCGTTGGCGAAGGAGATGTGGCGCGCCTCCTCGGCGATGTGGATCTCCATGATCCGCAGCAGCGTCGGCTGGGTCGCGTTCCCCGACCTGATCAGGGCTTTCTGGTAATGGTCGATCGGTTCCTCGCCGCCGAGGATGCCGATGAACAGGATGGCCCAGAAGTAGCCGCCCGCGACGCCGATGAACGGTGAGGCGATCTTGAACAGCGGCCGCATGCCCGGCACGTCGTCGCCGATGCGGTTGACCAGCTCCTGGAACATCTGGATGTGGTTGCACTCCTCGGTCATCTCGTGGAGGCAGTAGCGGAACTCGGGGGAGCCGTTGGGCAGCGCCATGGCGTACTGCATCATCCCGCGGATGAGGATGGACTCGAAGGCCAGCCCGACCTTGGCGGCATTGGCCTGCCGCCAGCGGCCGATCTCGATCCGGCGCTCGAGCGGCAGTTCCTGATACCACCGGGTGGCGCCCAGCGGGTCGAGCTCGGCCGAGAGCACCCACCGTGGATCATCGCGGTCGATCGCGAATTCGGGTGCGTCCCAGTCGATATCGAGGTACGGATCGAACCTGCGGTGGACCGACCCTTCCGACAGGGTCAGCAGGGTGTCGGCGTAGTCCGGGTTCGTGGCTGCGGTCTTCGAGAACGTCATTGTTTCTCTCCATCGTCACAAGGATCGCCGTCGAGCTGGCGGGCCCTGATTTGAATGTAACGCACTGTCTCACCTATTTCCAGGGGTGTGCGCGGACCGATCGGGCCCGGGATCAGTCGGCGCGGGGAATCCGGCCGTCGACGTCGGTGAATCCGTAGGCCTCGGCCAGATCGGCGACCTTGCACGCGGTGCCCGCGCGCGCCGCGCGATCCGGATCGGCGGCCAGGGCAACCACGGCGCGGCCGGGGAAGCGGGGCGTCTCGGCGGCGTTCAGATCGAAGGTGCCCTCGCCCGGCAGGGTGACCTGGCGGCGACCCTGTTCGTCGGCCGGAACCAGTTGCAGCAGTTCGGTATCCACGATGCCGGGCCAGATCGAGATCGCCGTCGCGCCGGTGCCGTCGAGGTCGTGGGCGAGATCGGCGGTGAGCCGGTCCAGGGCGGTCTTGCCGACGCCGTACACGGCGTTGTGCATGTATCGTCTGGCACCGGGCGAAGACACATTGACGATCAAGCCTGCCGACTCGATCAGCAGCGGAGCGGCGAAAACGCTGGCCACGTAGTGCGACCGCACGCCGATGTCGAAGGTCTCGTCCCACGCCTTCGGCGGCACGTCCCAGAACTTGCGCCCGAGCCAGCGGGCGGCGGCGGGGGAGTTGTAGACGTTGTTCACCAGCACGTCGAGCCGCCCCTGCTCGTCGCGGACCTGGGCGAAGAGTTTCTCGACCGCCGCGTCGTCGGCGTGATCGCACACGACGGCGACCCCGTGTCCGCCCAGCGCGGTGATCTCCGCCGCGGTGGCGTGCACGGTGCCGGGCAGCTTGCCCGGCGTGGTGGTGCGGCCGGTCACGTACACGGTGGCCCCCGCCGCGCCCAATTCCTGGGCGATGCCTTTGCCGATACCGCGGCTGGCCCCGGTCACCACCGCGACCTTGCCGGCGAGAATCTTGGGTGTTCCGCTCATGACCTCCAGACACTACCGTCAAAATAAGAACACGTTCTAGAAATGGAGACGGTAGTGGAGCTGACGCATCGATTCCTGGACACCGGCGGCATCCGGATGCACGTCACCGAGCGGGGTCGGGGGTATCCGGTCGTCTTCTGCCACGGATTCCCGCACACCTCGTTCGTGTGGCACCGCCAGCTCGCGGCCGCCGCCGCCGCCGGATTCCGCGGCATCGCCCCCGATCTGCGCGGGTACGGCCGCACCGATGCCCCCGCCGATGTCGCCGCCTATACGAACGAGGCCGTGATCGGTGACCTGCTGGCGCTGCTCGACGACATCGGCGCCGAGAGGGCCGTGTTCGTCGGTCTCGATTTCGGCGCCCAGCTCGTGTGGGAGCTGTCGCTGCGTGCGCCCGAACGCGTGGATGCCGTTGCGGTGCTCAACAATCCGTTCTCCCCGCGACCACCACGAGCCCCGTCCGAATTCTGGACCAAGGCGGCGCAACGGCACTTCCTGCACCTGGCCTATTTCCAGGAGCCGGGCGTGGCCGATGCCGAACTAGCGGCACGCCCCCGCGAATTCCTCGCCCGCGTGTACTACTCGCTCTCCGGCGACTACCACTACCTCGACACCTGGAAGAACCCGCCCGGACTCGGCTACCTCGACGTCCTGCCGCAGGCACCCGAGCTGCCGTGGTCGTGGCTCTCCGAAGCCGAATTCGACACACTGGCAACAGAGTTCGAACGCACCGGCTTCACGGGAGGCCTGAACTGGTATCGCAATCTGGACCGCAACTGGGCACTCACCGAAGCCTTCGCGGGCGCGCAGGTCCCGGTGCCCACCTACTTCCTCTACGGCGAGAACGACCCCGACATGGAGGGTTTCAGCGGCCGTGACCCGCTCGCCGTCCTGCGTGCGAACGTCCCGGATCTGCGTGCGGTGGTGAAGGTCCCGGACGCGGGCCACCTCGTGCAACTGGAGGAGACCGACGCCGTCGACGAGTTCCTGACCACCGCACTGCGCGACCTCGGGGTGGGAGTTCGGGTCGCGCCCTGAGGTCTCAGCGCACGCGGTCGTAGGTGAGGGTGATCTCGCCGAGTTCGCCCACTTCGTGGTGAGCGATCGTCCACCGGGAATCCGGCAGGCCGTCGTCGAACAGGCGCTGCCCGCCGTCGGCGATCTCGGGGCAGATGAGCAGATACAGGCGGTCGATCAGGTCCGCCGCGAGCAGGTCTTTGATGACGGTCGGGCTGCTGTTGACGAGGATCTCGCCGGTGCCGGTCGCCTTCAGCTCCGTGACAACCTCGGCGGCGGGCGCGTTCACCATGCGGGTGTGTTCCCATGGTGCGTCGGTGACGGTGGTCGACAGGACGACTTTGTCGGTGTCTGCCAACCACTTCGCGTAGGCGCGGTCGCGCGGATCGGCGGTGTCGTCCGCGGCGACCGTCGGCCAGTAGGCGAGGAATCCCTCGGCGTTACGGCGGCCGAGGACCGCCGTCGTCGCGTTCTCCCAGAGCCGGGTGAGGTGGTCGCGCGCGACATCGGTGGTCGCGTAGCGCACGATCGCCGCGGCATCGGTGGGGCCGCCGGGTCCGTTGTAGCGTCCGTCGAGGGTGAGGCCGATATTGGCGGCCACGATACGTTCGGTCATGACTGTGCTTCCTTACTTTCCGGTGGTGCCGAGCGTGTCTGCGAGGTTGTCGAGCACCTGCCCCCATCCCGTGCCGATCCCGGCGATATACGGGACGGCCTCGACGGAGGTTTCGGTGATGGTGAGCCCGAGCCGAAGTCGGGTACCGCCCTGGATCGGGTCGAGGACCAGCTCGTAGTGGCCGGTGAACGACACCGCTCCGGCCGCATCGAGGACCGAGAGGTCGAAGACGAGGTGCTCGGGTTCGGTTGCGGAGCAAACCTTTCCGGCCGAGTGGTACCGGCGGCCTTCGGGATCGCGGTAGTCGAGGACAGCGCGTCCGCCGGGTGTCGGTTCGAGCGCGCACTCGGTGATCGTCATCGACGGTGGGGCCAGCCATGATCCGAGCAGATCGGCGTCGACCCAGTGTCGCCAGACGACTTCGCGCGGCGCGTCCAGCACGCGATCGAAGGTGAAGGCGCGGCCGTCGGCCCACCGATCATGGTCGGCGACAGCGGATTCCGCCTCGATGGCCGCGCGATAGCGCTCGACCACGTCGCGTTCGTCCGCGTTCGCTTCGATCGACTCGACGAGCTGGCGCAGGCGCTGCTCGAGGCCGGTGAGCGGCCCGGACTCGATGGCGTAGACGCGGCGCTGACCCAGCGGGAACACCGTGACCAGGCCCGCACGGGCCAGCGTCTGGAGGTGCTTGGTGGTCTGCGGTTGCCGCAACCCGGTCAGCTCGGCTAGCTCGCCGACGGAGCGCGGTCGTTCGGCGAGGAGTTCGACGATGCGCCATCGCGCGCCGTCTCCGAGTGCTGCGGCGATCTCGTCCATGCCGAAAGTATTCCTTGAAGGGAATATTCCTGTCAAGGAATACTTTCGCGAAAGTCTAGTGGTCGCCGATGATCTCCGCCGGTAGGAACATCGTTCCCAGCTGGGCCGCGATCGCGCTGGTGTGCTCGACGATGCGTTCGGCATCCACGTCGAGTCCGCCGGTGCGCCAGGCGGACAGCAGTTCGATGAAGCCGCCGATCCCGGCGAGTGTGCTCATGCGGATGGCGGTCTCGTCGACACCGGGACGCAGATAGGGCCACGCGGCCGCGATCAGCAGATCGGTGGCATCGGTGAGCATGGTCTTGCGCCGCTGCTCGAGTACCGCGCTGCCCGCGTGGTCGGCGAGCAGGATCCTGGCGCGGCCGCGGGGGTCGGACTGTAGTTCGACGGCGCGGGCGATGGCCGCGCGCAGGATTTCCAGGGGTGTGCGCTCGGTGTTCTGGGCGACGATGCTCGCCAGGTCGACGAACACCTCGGTGCATACCTCGTCCCAGGCCGCGGCGAGCAGCTCGTCGCGGTCGGCGAAGTGTTCGTAGAAGTACCGGTCGTTGAGCGAGGTCCGCTGGCAGACGCCGCGCATGGTCACCGCGGCCCAGCCGTGCTCGATCCAGATGCCGAGGGCGGCGTCGACCAGGCTGGTCCGCCGCTGCGCCCTGCGCTGGTCGGCGGTCAGCCCGCCCCAGGTCCGTGCCGGTGCGCGCACATCCATGGTTGACAAAGTACTCCTCTGCGAGCCTAATTGGTGTCAGGTGCGGCCAATGGTGGCAGTTGCCACCAGTTCGAGTCTCACCGGGTCGACCCGGGAGTTGCCATGCGAGTGTTTCCCTTCGGCGGACGCCGCCGGACCACCAGCGCCGATGCCGTGGTGACCGGCGCGGGCAGCGGAATCGGACGTGCCTTCGCCGTAGAACTGGGCAAGCGCGGCGGCCGCGTCGTCTGCTCGGACATCGATCTCGACCGCGCCACCGAGACCGCCGGACTCGTCGAGGCCGTGGGCGGGAAGGCGATCGGCATCGCCTGCGACGTCACCGCGATCGCCGAGGTCACCCGGCTGGCCGCCACCGCCAAGGATTGGTTCGGCGGAGCACCCACTGTCGTCGTCAACAATGCGGGTATCGGGGCGGGCGGACCGGTGGTCGGCGAGTTCGCCCTCGACGACTGGCAGCGCACGCTCGGCGTGAATCTGTGGGGCGTCATCCACGGCTGTCATGTCTTCGCGCCGATCCTGCGGGAGGCGGGTCGTGGGGCGATCGTGAACGTCGCCTCGGCGGCCGCGTTCGGCGCGGCGCCCCGCATGGCGGCCTACAACGTCAGCAAGGCGGGGGTGCTGGCACTGTCGGAGACCTTGTCGGCCGAGCTGGCGGGCACCGGCGTCGGCGTCACCGTGCTGTGCCCGACCGGCGTGAAAACCAACATCATGCAAGCGGATTCACCGATGGACGAGACCGCCGAACGGCTCGGCGGACTGCTCCTGCGCTGGACCG
This sequence comes from Nocardia sp. NPDC060259, assembly GCF_042728775.1. Lineage (NCBI taxonomy): Bacteria > Bacillati > Actinomycetota > Actinomycetes > Mycobacteriales > Nocardiaceae > Nocardia > Nocardia sp. NPDC060259. Next base: position 116,870 of record NZ_JBHXAY010000004.1, on the reverse strand, counting down.
GACGCGCGCCCGCCGCGATCGCCCGCACCACCCTCGACGCCGTCGACCACGGCGAGCTGTATGTGGTGCCGCAGCTCGAGGCCAAGATGCTGTGGCAGGCCAAACGGTGGATGCCGGCGACCTATACCCGTTCGGCCGGCCTGCTGGAGCGGGTCGTGCGCTGATCCAGCACAGAAGAAGGAGATCGAACAATGACGTTCGCCTATCCCGACATGCTCGCCACCGTGCGCGCCAAGCAGTGGGCACTGGCCGACATCGACTGGGACGCACCGGGTGCCGACACCATCACCGACGAGCAGCGCCCCCGGCTCGCCACCTTCATGGCCGATCTGGTGTGGATCGAACACGTCGGCGCCCGCGGCTTCGCCGCCCTCGTGCACCAGGCGCCGCCCGGCCCGCTCCGCGAGATCTACCGGTATTTCCACGCCGAGGAACAGAAGCACGCCAATGCCGAACTGGCGCTGATGCGCCGCTGGGGCATGCTCGACGGCGACGCGATGCCGGTGCCCAACAAGAACATTCGCCTCGTCATCAGCTGGCTCGACCGCTACGCCGACCAGCTCACCCTCCCGGTGCTCGGCACTGTCATTCCCTCGCTCGAGACCGCGCTGGACGGCGCGCTGGTGAAATTCCTGCTCGACGAGGTCGACGATCCGGTGTGTCACGAGGTGTTCCGGCACATCAACAGCGACGAATCCCGGCATCTGGCCGTCGGTTTCCAGGTTCTCGAACAGCTCGGGGCCGGACCGCTGCGCCGCATCGCCATCGAGACAGCGGGTTTCGCGGTGCGCCCGTCGTTCGTGCTCGGCGCGCTGCTGTACGCGCCACTGCTGTCGCGGATGTCGACCAACATCATCGCCCTCGGGCTCGACGAGGAGAAGCTGTGGCAGGCGGTGCGCCGCTACGAGAATGTCGGGGAACGCAGCCCGGCGATCCGGCGGATGCCGCTGTACCACGTGGTGAAAATGCACGGCAAGGCCACGATTCACCGCCGCCAGCCGTTCCAGTTGCTTGCCGATGTGTCCAACGCCTGTATCGACCGGTTCCCGGTCCGGATGCTGGGGCGCAGGCCGTCCTGGTCCGACGAACTCACCTACGAACCGGTGGCGAAATGACTCCTCGATTCGCCGGGACCTTCGCCGGTCGCCAGACGCACAGCACCGAATTCGTGCCGCGCCACGAATTCACCGGCCGCCGTGTCGCGATCATCGGCAGCGGGGCGGCGGCAGCACGACTGCTGCCCGGGATCGCGGCCGAGGCCGCGCGGGTGACGGTGTTCCAGACCGACGCGGTATGGATTCTGCCGCGCGCACCGCTCCCTGGCGCGGCGGTCCTTCGCCATATGCCGGAACGCTTGGTGCGGCTCGTCGCCCGCGTCAATCTTCGTGTCCAAGTCCATGATTCGTGGATGCGGCACCGTCTCACACCCGACGACACCGCGGGCGTCGCCGTGCACAACAGCTACTACCGCACGCTGCGGCAACCACACTGCACCCTGGTGACCTGGCCGATCGCGCGACTGGTGCCGCTTGGCGTGCGTACGGTCGACGGTATCGAGCATCGGGTCGACGCCATCGTCTACGCGGAGGACGCCGAGCATGTCGTCCGCACCGTCGCTCGTCCCGGTCGCGCTCGGATGAAGGAGATCGCATGACCACCACCGGAATCGACCACGAGATCATCATCGTCGGCGCCGGATTCTCCGGGATCGGCGCGGCGATCGCGTTGCGCAACGCCGGATTCGACGACTTCCTGATCGTCGACGAAGCCGACGGTGTCGGTGGAACCTGGCATTGGAACACCTATCCCGGTGTCGCCGTGGATATTCCGTCGTTCAGCTACCAGTTCTCCTTCGAGCAGCGCACCGACTGGTCCCGGGTGTACGCGCCGGGCAGTGAACTCAAGGCCTACGCCGAATCGTGCGTCGACAAATACGAGCTGCGACCGCGAATTCGGTTCGGCACCACCATTCTCGGTGCCGACTTCGACTCCGATGCCCGGCGCTGGGTCCTGCACACCGACGACGGCGGCGAACTGACCGCGCGTTTCGTGATCAGCGCGACCGGTGTGCTGACCCGGCCCAAACTGCCCGACATTCCCGGCATCGAGAGTTTCGCCGGTGTCACCATGCATACCTCACGCTGGGATCACCGGCAGGATCTGCGCGGCAAGCGGGTCGCGGTCATCGGCACCGGCGCTTCCGCGGTGCAGGTGATTCCCGAGATCGCCCCGGAGGTCGCGCACCTGACGGTGTTCCAGCGCACGCCGATCTGGTGTCTGCCCCGCCCCGACATGCCATTGCCGCTGCCCGCCCGCCTGGCCTTGAAAGTCCCCGGTGGGCGCACCCTGACCCGGCTGGTGAGCCAGACCTACGTCGAATTCACCTTCCCCCTCGCCGCCCACTACCACCGCTCGCTGCCGACCGCCGCGATCGGGGAACGCGCGGGCCTGGCGCACCTGCGCCGCCAGGTGAAGGACCCGGCCATCCGTGCCGCGCTCACCCCGAAATACGCGCTCGGCTGTAAGCGTCCCAGCTTCTCCAACGATTACCTGTCGACCTTCAACCGCCCCGATGTCACCCTCGAAACCACGGCGATCGACGAGATCACCCCCACCGGCGTGCGCACGGCGGCAGGCGTCGAGCACACCGCCGACGTCCTCATCCTCGCCACCGGCTTCAAGGTCATGGAATCGGGCAACATGCCGACCTACGACCTGCACGGCGTCGGCGGCCGCGACCTGGAAACCTGGTGGGACGAGAACCGTTTGCAGGCTTACGAGGGCGTGAGTGTCCCGGGGTTCCCCAACTTCTTCTCCATCATCGGCCCCTACGGCTACAACGGCGCGTCCTACTTCACCCTGATCGAGAACCAGACCCGCCACATCCTGCGCTGTCTGCACCACGCCCGCAGCACCGACGCCGACCGCATCGAGATCAGCGAAGCCGCCAACGACCGCTACTTCCGCGAAATGCTCGCCCGCCGCGGCGGCCAGGTGTTCTGGCAGGACAGCTGCGCCACCGCCAACAGCTACTATTTCGACAAACACGGCGACGTCCCCCTCCGCCCCGCCTCCACCCTCGAAGCGGCCTGGCGCAGCGCCCATTTCGCCCTCACCGACTATGTTTTCACCTGACCTGCCGTCGACAGAGAAGGGATCCCATGCCGATCCGCGGTGTGCTGTTCGATGTCGACGACACCCTGTTCGACTACTCGGCCTCGGAAGCGGCGGGTCTGCTCGCGCACCTGCGTGAAGACGACCTGCTCGACCGGTTTCCCGATCCCGCCGCTGCCGTTGCCCTCTGGCGCGAGATCACCGAGACCGAGTACTCCCGCTTCGCCGAAGGGGAACTGACTTTCCCCGAACAGCAGCGCGCCAGGGCCCGCGGATTCCTGTCCCATCTGCGGCGAACGGCACCGTCGGCTATCCCCGAGCCGGAGGCCGCGGCGTGGTTCACCGGGTACGACGCGCACCGCCGCGCCGCCTGGTCGGCGTTCCCCGACGCCGAACCGGTGCTGCGGCACCTGACTCCCGGCTACCGGCTCGGCATCGTCTCGAACGCTTCGGTCCCGCAGCAGCGCCGCAAGCTCGACGCGGTCGGCCTGCTCGACTACTTCGGTGACCTGGTGGTGTGCAGCGAAGAGCACGGCGCGGCGAAACCGGCACCCAGCATCTTCCTCGCCGGCTGCGCACTCCTGGAACTCGAACCGCACGAGGTCGCGTTCGTCGGCGACAAATACCTCATCGACGCGCTCGGCGCGCACGATGCGGGCCTGCGCGCGTGCTGGCTCGACCGCGCGAACATCCGCAACCAGACGGCTGTCCGCCAAGGCATCCACGTCATCGATTCACTCGAACTGCTCCCGTCCGTCCTGACGGGATAGCCGCCTCAGCTGCGGAAGTCCGCGAAGTCGAAGCCCGGTGCGACAACACAACTCACCAGGACCTCGTCGTCACCGCTGGGCCGCGCGGCCTGCCAGTGGCCCGCGGGAACCACGTACTGCACCCGGTGACCGGTTTCGATCAGCGGGCCGAGGGTCACCTGCTCCACGGTGTCCGGTGCGTCGCCGTCCCCACCCAGACTGAGCTCGAGCGGCCCGCCGCGATGCCACAACCACACCTCGTCGGAACGCACCGCGTGCCAGATCGACTGCTCGCCGGGCGGGAGGAGGAAGAGGATTCCCGTGGCCGCTGCCCGCACGCCCGGATAGCCGTCGGGGGTGAAATCGTGGGCGGTACGCCAGGTTTCGCGGTACCAGCCGCCTTCGGGATGCGGCAGCAGGTCGAGCGTGGCGGCGGTCGACGGCCGGTGCAGCAGTTGCGTATGCCGGCCGGCGGGCCCACGCCGGGCCCAGCGAACATCCGCGACGGCATCGACCGGGACGTCCTCGGCGTTCGGTGAAATCCCGGTCGTGGTGAGTACCAGTACCTGCGGGGCACCGGGCAGAGCGTCGGCGGCGAGCAGTGCCGTCTCGTCGTCGTCGACGAGAACCGCGGTGTCGTCGATCCGTAGCCGGTCACGGGTCGACTGCCACCGCTCGAGTGTTGTCACGATCATCGGCGCGCTCCTTCTGCTTCTCGGTCGAGTGCCGCCTCCATGGTGCTCTCCTCGGTCGCTCGAAGCACGGTGGCGTCCGATCTGTCGAGCGCGCGCGACGGCAACCACCAGTTGGCTGGGCCCATCAGCTGGACCAGGGCGGGGACCAGCAGCATACGGACCAGGGTCGCGTCCAGGACCAGGGCGATGATCATGCCGAGGCCGAGGAAGCGCATCGGGGTGAGCGGGGACAGGGCGAAGGCGCCGGTGACGAGGATGAGCAGGACGGCGGCGGCGGTGATGACGCGTGCGGTCTTGACGGTGCCGACGCGGACGGCGGTGGCGGTGTCGGCGCCCGCGCGGTGGGCCTCGGCCATGCGGGAGAGCAGGAACACCTCGTAGTCGGTGGACAGGCCGAACACGACCGCGATGATCAGGACCAGCATGCCCGCGGGGATCGGACCCGCGGTGATGCCGAGCGGATCGGCGAGGTGGCCGTGGTAGAAGATCGTGGTCAGCACGCCGAAGGTGGCGGCCAGACTGAGGAACGCCATCGCGACGGCCTTGAGCGGCAACATGATCGAGCGGAAAGCCACGGTCAGCAGCACCAGGGTGGCCAGCACCATCATCGCGATCATCAGCGGCATCCGCGCGACCATCGAGTCGACGGTGTCGGCGGTCGCCGCGGTGTCGCCGCCCACGGCGAGGGAGGTGCCCGCCGGTGGTTCGAGCGCCCGGATGGCGCCGACGGTGGCGGTGGCGTCCTCGCTGCGGTCCGCGGCGGTGAGGAAGACGTGCGCGACGACGAAGTCATCGGCGCGGCCCACCCGCAGCACATCACGGACCCCGGTGATCGCGTCGACGTCGTCGAGTACCGCGGTGACCGCACCCGGCTGCGGCGGGGTGCCGCCGACCCCGCGGATCACCACGGTCGCGCCACTGGCCGCGGCGGGAAACTTCGCGGTGAGTTCCTCGACGGTGCGCCGCATCTCGCTGTCGGGCGGCAAGGCGCGATGGTCGATGTCGCCGAGCTTGATCCCGGTGAGCGGCGCGGCCAGGACGAGCAGGATCGCGCCGACGACGAGTGTCACGGCGCCGGGCCGCCGCAGCACGCCGTCGACCACCCTGGTCCAGAAACGTTCGGTGCGGGTCGTCGGCTTGGCGCGACCGATGCGGGCGCCGAACAGTGCCAGCAGGGCGGGCAGGACCGTCAGCGAGAGACCGGCGGCCAGCGCGACCGCGGCCACGGAACCGATTCCCAGCGAACGCAACACCGCCTGCGGAAACACGAACGTCCCCGCGAACGCACACATCAGCAGCAGCGCGGACAAGGCGACGGTACGCCCGGCGGTGGCGTAGGTGCGGGCGATGGCGGCGGGAACGTCGCGGCTCTCGGCGTACTCTTCGCGAAACCTGTTGACCAGGAACAAGCCGTAGTCGATGGCCATGCCGAGGCCGAGCAGCGACGCGATATTGACGGCGAAGGTGGTGACCTCGGTGGTCTCGGTGAGCAACCGGATGACGCCCAGTGAACCGGCGACCGCGAGCACACCGACCAGCACGGGCAGCGCGCCCGCCAGCACACCGCCGAAGACCAGCACCAGGATCAGCAGCGTCAACGGCAGCGAAATCGACTCCGCCACGACGAGATCACGCTGCGACCGCTCGACGATCTCGGAGTTGAGCGCGCTGTACCCCGACAGCCGGGTCTCGATGCCCGGCACACGCAATGCCTCGGCGATCGATGGATACGCGGCAATGCGCGCGGTGTCGTCACCGGCGGTGAACACCACGGCCACGGCCTGCCGCCGGTCATCCGAGACCAGGAAGTTCTTCACGGGCGGGACGGCGGTCCAATAGCTCTGGACCGGCCGGGCCAGCAGCGCCGGATCGATCCGCTCCAGCGCCGCACCGACCCGCGGGCCGATCTCGTCGACGGTCCGGCCCTCCGGCACGGTGTACAGCGCGACCACATCGGGACTCTGTGGTCCGAGATGCTCGGTGACCAGCCGGTCCACCAGCGCCGACTCACTGCCCTGATCGGTGAACCCGCCCGCGCTGAGCCGCTGGGTGACGTCGGCGCCGAACGCCGCGCACAACCCGATGAACACGACGACAGCGGCCAGCACCGTGCGCGGGCGAGCGATGACGAGACGAGCCAGCGTGGTCACCGCGACCGGTCCACCGAATCCTGCGCGGCGAATTCGGATTCGAGCATCGCCACGATCCGGTCCAGCAGTGCGTCCAGTCGCGCCTCCACCCCGTCGCCGTTGCGCGCCGACACCGTCAGGTCGGTCCGGCCGTCGAATTCGGTGAGCCCGAACAACAGCGGCATCGCGACGCTGTGCTGGGGAAGCACGTACAACCCGGTGGGCTGGAAGCCGGGCACGGCGAGCTCGTCGGCGGTGAACCGGCCCATGTGCGACACGGTGGCCGACGCCAGGTTTCGGCCGAATCGCGCGCCGAGCCAGTTCGTCGTATGCAGGACACCACGATTGACGACATCGGGCACGAGCGTGATCCGCGTATTGGCCAGCTGGTTCAGCTCGCGCCGCTCGTGCAGGCCGGTCTTGATCTGATCCTTGATCTGCGTCCAGTCCCGGCCGGGTTCGATGTCGAGGAACAGCGGCAGGGCGAGATTGGCGGTCGAGCGCAGCTCCGGATCGTGTCTGCGCAGATCGACCGGCATCATGATGCGCGAAGTCCCCGGTGTCTCGGCCGCGAGCAGCGCGCAGACCCGGGCCAGCGCAGCTGGGCCCGCCGCGTCGATGCTCCTGTGCCGCAACAGATGCCGGGCCACACCCCGCCGCTGCCTGCCCCGGCCGACCGCGCTGCGATAGCGCGGCACCATCGCCGCCGGCTTGCCAGGGACTCCGATCCGCGGCACGAGTTCCTGATCGGCGATCGGGTCCGGCTGGGGGATCGGCTCCTCGCCGCGCAGCGCGCGCAGCACATTCCGCACCCACAGCACCATGCCCATGCCGTCCATCACACCGTGGAAGACCCGGAACACCAGCGTCACCGGAGCGCCGGTCAGCAGCAACACCTCGACAGTGGTGTCCGGCGTCGGCCCGATCGGGCTGGTGAGCACGGGATCCGTCTCGAGCGCGGGCGCGCGCAGCACGTGCCCGCGCACCACCCGCACCGCGGGGGTGGTGCCACTGTCGACCCATTCCGCGCCGCGGCGGACCAGGCGTGCGCCGGGGGTCACCGCCGCGGCGGCGGCCACCGCCCGGCCGAGCCGGGCGGGGTCGATCTCGCCCGCACCGGGGATGACCAGCTGCATCAGGAACGGCGGCGCGAGATCGCGCATGGGGAAGTACATGCGTTCCGTCGTCGAGATCGGGCGGCGGAAGGTGGTGCTGCCGTTCATGATTGCCTCCGGTATCGTGCGGTGACTAGCGCAGGTGCCTGGTGAGCGTCTCCACGCCGCCGACGGCGTCGAGCCAGGTGAGGAACTCGGTCAGCCCGGTGTCGCGGTCCGTGACCGGCGCATAGCCGAGATCGCGGCGGGCAGCGCCGGTGTCGTAGGTGGCGCTGCGCGTCATCAGGGCGACGGCGTAGCGCGACAGCGGCGGCGACCAGCGCTGCGCCACGGCCGGTATCCGCCAGACGGTCTCGATGGCCGCGACCACGGCGCCGAGAACCCGGGGGTTCGGGCGGCGCGACGGCGGCGAATAGCCCAGCCGGGTCGCCACCTCGCCGAGAAAGCCCCACACATCGGTCTTCTCGGCGTCGGCGATGAAATAGGGCTTGCCGCCCGCGGTTTCCGCGGTGACGGCGAGCAGGCACGCGTGCACGATGTTGTCGACGTGGCACAGCGAGGCCTCGACCGCGCGGCCGTACGACAGGTCGGGCAGCGAACCCGCCGCGGTCCGGCCGAGCAGCCGCACGATCGGACCCGAACGGTCGCCCGCGCCCCAGATCGCCCGTGGTCGCAGCGCGACCGTGGTGAACCTGTCGGTGTTCGCGGCGAGCACGGCACGTTCGGCGGCGGCCTTGGTCTCGGAGTAGAAGTTCAGATAGCGGCGCGGATACGGCAGCGATTCGTCGACGTCGAGCTGATCGCCGCCGTCGCGGTCCATCAGCGCACTGGGACTGGACACGAAGACGAACCGGGTGGCGCCGCTAGCGCGGGCCGCGGCGAGCAGCAGCTCGGTGGCCGCCACGTTCTCCGCCCAGAACCGAGCCCTGGTACCGCGCTCGTCGACCCGCGCCGCACTGTGGATCACGACATCCATGCCCTCGACGGCGCGCACCAGCGACGCCGGGTCGGCCAGATCGCCGTGCACGACCGTGACACGCTCCAGGGCCGAGCCGAGATCGTCGAGAACGCTGGTGGGCCGCACCAGGATCGACACATCGTGCGCGCCGTCGGCGACGAGTGCGCGCACGAGCGCACCGCCGAGGAATCCGGACGCACCGGTGACCAATACCTTCATCGTCGCGACTCCAGTCGTTTCGCCGCCCAGCGGGCGAGTTCTTCGCGGCCGATCTTGGCGTTGTGCCGGATATCGACGGGGAACCGGGGATGAACGAGGAACTCGCTGATCGGCTCCACGGTCTCGAATTCCACGGCGCGCGTGCGCAATCGGGTCTGCACCGCAGTCGGATCGGCGCCCGGTTCGAGCTCGACACACAGCACCGGCCGTTGCGCACCGCGCGTGCCGACACCGACGAGCGCGGTCCGTGCCACCCCGGGCACCACGTTGAACACCTGCTCGACCTGCACGGTGAACATCGGCCCGTGCGCGGTCTCGAGTCGCTGACTCTTGCGCCCGCAGAACCAGATCCGGCCCTGCTCGTCGATCCAGCCGAGGTCGCCGGTGCGGTGCCAGGTCCGCTCGCCGTCGGCGATCTTGCCCGCCGCGTTCGCCGCCGCGGGCCAGTAGTAGCGGGTACTGACATTCGGGCCCGTCACGACGATCTCACCCACCGCGCGCGGACCGGCGGGACGATCCGCGTCGTCCCAGGTCGCGACCGGGCCGTCGGTGATCGCGAGCAACCGCACCTCGACGCGATCGGCCGGACGGCCGATACACGTCCCGTCACCCTGATGCGCCCGCTCGACCAGACCATCCAGGAGTTCCCTGGATTCGATCGTCGACATCGGCAGGGCCTCGGTCGATCCGTATCCCGCGTAGATCTGGGCGTCGGGGCTCAGCACCTCGCGCAGGCCCGCCACGCACCAGTCCGGCACCGGCGCTCCGCCGGAGAAGACACTGGCCAGCGTGCTCAGCTCGGCAGGCTGCGCGCGCAGATGCGCGAGCAACGGAATGAGCAGGGCGGGGGAGGCGAACAGGGTGCGGACGCCGAACCGGTCGATCGCGTCCACCACATGCGCCGGATCGGTCGAGCCGACCTTGCTGGGAATCAACGGCGGGAGCACACACCGCGATCCGAGCAGCAGGTCGAGCACGCCGACCAGCGGCAGGGTGATCAGGGACGTCTCCGGCGGGGTGTTCCCCCTGGCGGCGTGTACCTGCTCTACCATGGCGGCCAGATTGCCGTGCGTGAGCTCCACCGCCTTGGCCGGACCGGTACTGCCGGTGGTGAATCCGATGATCAGCACGTCCTCGGGCGCGGCGGGCGAGCGCTCCGGCAGCGTGCCCGACGGCCTCCGGCCCCACGCGCGCAGGGTCGGACCACGCCAGAACCAGCGCCGTCCGACCGTGAGCGTGGTGCGCACGCCGCGGAAACTCCGCGCGAACAGCACCCGCAGGGCATGTGCCTGCGGGATCCCGATGAACGCCTCCGCTTCGACCGCGCGCAGACAGTGCACCATCCGGCGCACACCCATCCCCGGGTCGATCACCACCGGTACCGCGCCGATCTTCAACAGCGCGAACAGGATCGCGTACAGCTCCGCACTGGGCAGCACGAGCACGATGGTCCGTGTCCCGCTGCCCACCCCCGATCGGAGGAGCTGCTGGGCGATCGCGTCCGACCACTGGTCGAGTTCACCGTAGGTGATCCGGCGGTAGTCGGGCAGACCGGCGGGTGTCTGCCCGTCGGGGTAGATCACCGCCGCCCGGTCCGGTTCCGCGGCGGCGAAGCGCCGGAAATCGTCGATGGTCTGCCAGTAGGTCGCCGTCGTCACGCGGCGGTCTCCGCGGGGAGGCGGTAGAGCGCGGCGGCCGCGGTCGGACCGGCGCCCGCCGCGACGAACAGCACGTGGGTGTAGCCGGTCAGCGAGTGCTCGGCGATCGCGCGGTCGTAGGCCAGGGGCAGCGAGGCGGTGTGCGGGTCGCCGTCGGTCAGGTCGGGTGTGCGCACCGCGTCCTGGTCGATGCCGAGGGCGTCGGCCAGTCGCTTCGGGAAATGCGGTGTGGGAGTCGAGGCGATCAATGCCAGACTCGCGCGGCCGGTCCCGGCCTCCTCGATCGCGGCGCGCGCTGCCTTGCTCGCCACGTCCAGGATCCGGTCTTCGAAATCGGCGTCGCGCTCGACGGTCATCAGGCCGCGCCCGGCCGTGCCCATGGTCGCGGTGTCGACGTAGGCCTTCTCGGCGGGACTGCCCGTCGACCTCGCCGAGTGGACCGGCCCGAAGCCTTCCGGACCGTCGACCTGGTCGAGCAGCAGCGCGGCACCCGCGGTGGCATAGGGGAATGCGGCATCGGCCGTGCCGCGGGTGAGCGACGGGTGGGTGTCGCCCGCGACGATCAGCACGTGCCCGGTGCTCCCGGTCGCCAGCACCGATCCGGCGACCCGGACGGCATCGAGCACGCCGACCGCGCCGTTCATCAGGTCGAAGGAGAACGTCCGCGCGTCGTCGCGGGTGTAGTCGAGCCCGATGCCCGCCGCCTTCTGGATCAGCGCGGAGACAGCCGGTTCCACTGTGTTCGAGTCACGGAAGATCCCGGTATTGATCAGCACGCCCACCTGGTCGGGCCGGATACCGGCCCGCTCCAGGCACTGCCGCGCCGCGCGGCCGCTGTGCTCGACGATGCTGTGGGTGTCGGCAGCCCTGTCGGCGCCGGTGGCTTGGATACGCACGCCCATGACGAACCTCAGACCTTCAGCGAAGAGATGGTGGTGGACAGGAAGCCGGCGACCACGCCCGAAGCGGCGGGCACCATGAGCAATTTCGACCCTGCCTCGATGCTCTGCTCGGACAGCTGGTCGTGCAGCACGATGAAATGCGAAGTGGTCGAGGTATTTCCGTACTTCTCGATCACATTCAGATCCGGCGGCATCGGTGCGCCGAACTCGCGCGCGGCGACGCCGTTCATGAACGGCACGGCCGCGGCCCCGAACTGGTGATGAATGATGTAGTCGAAGTTCTCGTCGGCGAAGCTGCTGCCCCGCTCCTCGAGGAACGTGCCCTGCGCGTCCGGCCACAGCAGGAACCTGGCCTCGTTGTGCATCTTGCGGTTGTCGGTGTAGAGCGCGACGCCCGCCGACTTGTCGCTGGGCATGCCAAGGCACAGATGCGAATGCTCTGCCGCGGTGAACAATTCGACGTAGTGGATCATGTCGGCCTCGTCGACGGCCTGGTCGAGCACGACCGCGCAGCCGGAGTCGCCCACCGACAGCGACGCGAACTGCAGGTCGTACTTCTCGGAGATCTCGTCGACCGCGGTGTCGGCGATCGGGGTGATCGACTCACCGCTGACGACCATGCCGTTGCGCACCACGCCGGCACGGATCATCCGGTCGAGAATGTAGGTGCCGGTGAGCATTCCGGCGCACGCGTTCGACACGTCGAAGGTGATCGCCGCGTCGGCACCGAGCGCCTGTGCGATCGTCGAGGCGAAGGAGGGCTCCATGTACATCCGGGTGCCCTGGTTGCTGCGGGTGATCGAACAGGAGATGATCACATCCAAGTCGCCTGCGCCGTACCGGGACCGGGACAGGCAATCCTGCGCGGCCCGCATCGCCAGCGCGAACGAATCCTCGATGCTGTCCGGCCGCGTGTCACGTACGCGGCGTTCCTTGATCCCGGTGATCTTCTCGAGGTCGAACGAGGGTGGCACTTTCAGACGGGAAATCAATTCCGCGGTCGAAACGATATTCGACGGAAGATATGCGCCGATCGATTCAAAACGTGAATGCAACACGTGAACTCCTGAACGTCTGTGAGTGCGCCTGGGATCAATTCCGACGGTCGGTGCGACGGAACATTACCGGAGAGTAAGCGTTGTCCAGGAAACGATCTGAGCGGTCCACGGCCGCTCGGCGGTCCCGTAAACACGTATATGTGACTGAAAGTCACATTTTATCGGCAATCTTGAAATCTTAGGCGACATGCACTGGTTATGCGCTGCTTTACGGCGTACGGCTATGTACCGGCTATCGATGCCAAGTGGTATGTTCCGGAGGTCGTGTGCCGGGCGATCGAGGGTTCGGCGTGAGGGACCTCACGTCAGGGCGCTCGGCAGAATATATGGCGCAGACCGCTCAGTTTGTCTCGTGCGCAGAAGTGTCGGCGCGAAGTTTGTCGCACGAGGAAAGGTGGTGTCCGCGTCGGTGCCGCCGAGTTTCGACCGGTCGGTGCCCCGGCGGTGGGTGTAGCCTCGGCCGCACTGCACGGCGGGCCCGTTCCCGGCTGTCCGGCTACGGGTTCGCGGAACCGATCGGGAAGGAGGCGCCGGATGACTCCGCCGCTGCAACAGGTCATCATTCTCCTCACCGGGATCCAGGCCGCGGGCAAATCGACGGTCGCCCAGCTGCTGGCCGAGCGGTTGCCCCGATCGGTGCATGTGCGCGGTGATCTGTTCCGGCGCATGGTGATCAACGGCCGCGAGGAGATGGCGCCGGAACCCTCCGCTCTGGCTCGACACCTCGGAGCAGACGCCGGAGGAGACCGTCGAGGAGATCCTGGCCCGCGCCTGGGCCGAGGCCGCGGCCGGGTAGCTACCGGAGCGAGCGGAGGCCGGCCAGCCGCGCGAGGCGCCGATGCGAGTCGATCCGCGCTTCGCGGTCGAAAGTGCTGGTGTGCACGAGGATTTCGTCGGCGCCGGTGTGGGTAACCAACTGGCCCAGCGCCGCCGAGACATCGTGCTCGGTGCCGTGGATCTGGTCGCCGAGCGCCTGCTCGAAGAAGCGGCGCTGGCGCTCGGTCATCGTCGCGGCGTCGACCTCCTCGGGAGAGATCAACGCGGGAAACTCGCCGTGGGTACGTGAGTAGGCACTCGACCACGCCTCGGGCAGCAGGAGCCGGTGCGCCTGCTCGGCCGAGTCGGCGATCATGACGGTCGCCGAGACGATGACATACGGCTGTTCGGCCTGCGCCGACGGGCGGAACTCGGCCCGGTAGCGCTCGATCGCCTGCACCATGGCCGCGCGGCTCCCGGCCTGGGCGATGACCAGTGGCAACCCGAACCGCGCTGCCCGCTCCGCGCCGGAACCGGTCGCCAGCAGGAACGCGGGGATCTCGGCGTCCTCCGCGGACCTCGCATGCACGCCGAACCGGCCCGAGCCGAAGTAGTCGAGGAGGTCGGCCAGGTCGCCATCGAAATCCTCGGCGTCCACACGGTCGCGCGCCAGCGCTCTGCGGACACCGTCGGTAAATCCGACCGACCGGCCGAGGCCCATATCGATCCGGCCGGGGAACAGCGAGCCGAGCACGCCGAACTGTTCGGCGACCACCAGCGGCTGGTGGTTGGGCAGCATCACCCCGCCGGTACCGACCCGGATCCGGTTGGTCGCCGCCGCGACCGCCGCCGCCAGCACCGTCGGCGCCGTCCCGGCGACTCCGCGCACGCTGTGATGTTCCGCGACCCAGAAGCGGTGATACCCCCATTTCTCGGCGCGCACCGCGAAATCGACGGTGTCGCGCAGCGCGTCGGCATGGGACTGCCCACGTCGTACACGCGAGCGATCCAGGATCGAGAGGCGGACCGAGTCCGGGAGCGCAGTCATACCCGTTGTCAACGCAGCGGGCCGCGCGGGATTCCACGAACTCGTCACAGCTTCGCAAGATTCGACGGGCGCCAACCCTGGACCAACCTTGGCCATCGATAGTGTCTGGCGAACCCGACAACCTCGAGAACTTTGCAAGGAGCACCATGCCCTACCAAGCCGGGTCCGGACACCGTGATCGCCATCCGCGCGTGCACACGCCGAACCACCGCCACCGCGCGGTCGACACTTCCGAAGACGCCCGCCACGTCCTGCAACTGCTGACCGTGATGCACGGCCCGGTCGTCCTCTACCTGCCGGCCGACTCCGATGGGCACACGCCGATCTGTCTGCGCCGCGGCGACTTCCACGCTGATTCCGACGATGTCCTCGCCGGTCAGACGGCAGGCCCCACCGAGTTCTGGATGGCGGGCCACTTCCACGTCGGCCTCGAGGACATCGACGTCAGCATCGCTGTCCACAGCGCTCCCGGCTCGGACCGCCGCACACCGTCGCTGGAAGCCGCCTGTGGTTTCCGCTTCGCGCTGCGCATCCACGCCGGCGGCGCGGCCGATCTCATCGAGGAGGCCTCCTAGCCGTACGCCGATCGTCGGGGGGTTGTCGGTGGGTGTGGTTAACCTGCCGGAATGGTCGGAGTGGATACGGCGTTGCGGCGATTGACGCGAGAGGCGGGAAAGCTGCTGGCGCCCTACGGCTTTCAGGGTTCAGAGGCCAGGTGGGTGCGCGTGGCACCGGGAGGGGTGGCGTCGGTCGGCCGTAGCCGGACCGTGCGGACGTGGACGGACGGGCAGCAAGTGGTCCGTTTCGGGTTGGAAGTGAGTGCTACGCCGACGAGTTGGTGGGAGTTCTGTGCCTGGCGCGATGGGCAGCTCGGCCGCCCACCCGCGATGCTCGAGGAGGCGACCGGTCCCGGGCTGATCGATGCGCGCGGACTGCAGGCCGAGCTCACCGAATGGTGGTCCCTGCGTGTCGATCCGGCGCAGGAAGGGCAGCACGCCCTGCAGGCCGATGTCGAGCTGATTCGTGCCGAGCTGCCGCGGCGGGTGCACGCGTATGCGCGCCGGGCTCTGCGACTGCTCGAACCCGACTGCTACCTGGACGAGCTGCTGGCCGATCCGGACCCCGGAATCGCCACCAGGGAGGCGATCGTCGTCCTGCTCGCGGACCGCGGACCGGGCGCACAGCTGGAAGATGCGCTCGCGCAGCTGCATCGGGGCATCGAGCAACACGGCGGTGCGGTCCGAGGCGCGAATGCCCTTGCCTACGTGCGAGATCGGGCATCGGTAGCCTGACCGATCGGTTCTCCGGACTGCCGGACTCGCTGCGATGGACAACAACGACCGGTAGCATCGCTGACCGGATCGGAAAATATAGTCCAGCAGTATGTTTCGATGCGATCGCCTGCATTGGGGTCCGGGAAACACCGGTGATCGAGAGGTTCATGGTGGAATCGGTAACGAGTCGGTTGGTAATCGATACGACGGGGGAGGACATCCAGGGCGAGATCACACGTATCCGGGAGCAGGGTCGGGCAGCTCTGGTCGAGCTGCCCGGTGGCGTGGAGGCGTGGTCGATCACCGACGCCGCGCTGCTGGAGAAGCTGCTGACCGATCCGCGGGTGTCCAAGGACGCCAGCCAGCATTGGCCCGCGTTCGTCGCGGGTGAGATCCCCGCCGACTGGCCGCTGTTCCTCTGGGTGGCGGTGGCGAACATGTTCACCGCGTACGGTCCCGACCACCGGCGACTACGCCGCCTGGTGGCGCCCGCGTTCACCGCGCGCCGCACCGAGGCCATGCGCGAGCGGGTCGAGCGGATCACCACCGACCTGCTCGACGAGCTGGCGCGGACGGCGCCGGGCGAGGCTGTCGATCTGCGCGAGCATTTCGCGTATCCGCTGCCGATCCAGGTGATCTCGGAGCTGATGGGCGTCCCCGAGTCGCTCAATCCCGGCCTGCGCACGTGTGTCGACGGCATCTTCGACACCACGCTCACCCCGGAGCAGTCCCAGGCCAATTACATGGAGATGTACCGGATCCTCGGTGAACTGGTGGCCCTGCGCCGCGAGCAGCCCGGTGACGACATGACCAGCCTGCTCGTCGCCCAGCGCGACGACGACGAGGACGGTCAGCTCACCGAGGAAGAACTGATCGGCACCCTGCTGCTGGTCATCTCCGCGGGACACGAGACCACCGTCAACCTCCTCGATCAGGCGATCACCGCGCTGCTCACCCACCCCGATGTGCTCGCCGAGGTCCGCGCGGGTGCGATCACGTGGGCGGATGTGGTCGAGGAGTCGCTGCGGTACGAGTCACCGGTCGCGCACCTGCCGTTGCGGTTCGCGGTGTCCGACATCGAGATCGACGGTGTCCGCATCGCGCAGGGCGAGGCGATCCTGGCGAGCTACGCGGGCGCGGGCCGTGACCCGAAGCGCCACGGCGAGACCGCCGACGAGTTCGATCCCACCAGGGCCGACAAGTCCCACATGGCTTTCGGCTACGGCGCGCACCACTGCCTCGGTGCGCCGCTGGCGCGGCTGGAAGCGCTGGTCTCGCTGCCCGCGCTGTTCGAGCGGTTCCCGCAGATGAGTCTGGCTGTTCCGGTCGATGAGCTGGGCACGGTGCCCAGCTTCATCTCCAACGGTCACCGTCACCTGCCGGTGCGCATGCACGGCGAGTAGCCGCCGAGCGGTCCCTGCTCGGTGTGAGCAGGGACCGTACAATGCTCACCGCATCGACAGCGGGGGCGTCTTCGGGAACTGGACCGGCAGTCCTGCCAGTGCCCGGTGGAAAGGCCCCGGCCGCCACACCAATTCGTGCTCCGGCACCGCCAGCTCGAGTTCTGGCAGTGCGTCGAGCAGCTGATCGATCGCCTCCTGCGCGATCAGGTACGCGGGGGACTTGGCGGGGCAGCCGTGCGGGCCGGTGCTCCACGCCAGGTGTGCCCGGTTGTCCAGGAAGTCACCGGTGCCGATCGCCGGATCGTTGTTGCACGCGGCCATGCTGATGACGACCGGCTGATGGGCGGGCAGCCACACGTCGTCGACGAGGATCGGCTGGCGCGGGTAGGTGGTGCAGAAGTTGGCCATCGGCGGATCGGTGTAGAGCACCTCGTCGAGAGCGTCGCGGGTGGACAGGCTGCCACCGAGCAGGCTGCCCGCGAATCGCTGGTCGGTGAGCATCAGCCGGATGGTGTTGAGGACCAGATTGAGCATCGGCTCGATTCCCGCGCCGTACATGGTCAGCAGCTGGTTCATCAGCTCTTCGTCGTTGAGCTGCTGCGGATGCTGGACCAGCCGGGTGGTGATGTCGTCGCCCGGCGCGGTCTGCTTGAGCCGGACCAGGTCGTAGAGGGCGTCCTCGAGCATCTGCGCGCCCTGGACCGCGGTGTCGCCGCCCTCGAACATCTGCGCCATCCCGGTGGCGACCCGCCCGCCGATCTCCTCGGGCACACCGAGCATGGCGTTGATCGTCGCGAAGATGACGGGAAAGGCGTACTGGCTCAGCAGATCCGCGCTGCCGTCGGTGCAGAACGCGTTGATCACCGGCATCGCGATCTGCTCCACCGTGCGGTGCAGCCGGTACAGATCCACACCGGCCAGACCGGCGACGGTCACCTGGCGGTACCGGACATGCTCGGTGCCGCTGGTCCGAATGGCGTTGGGGCGGTAGCACATCATCGGCAGCACGGGGCAGTCCGCGGGAATGTCGCGCTGCCACATCCGCGGATCGGCGGGGAAGTGGTCGGGATCGTTGAGGATCTGCACCGCCGTGCGGTAGCCGATCACCAGGGTGGCGGGGACGCCGGGCACCAGGTCGACCGGAACCAGCGAGCCGTACCGATCCCGCATGGTGCGATAGGCGCTCTGCGGGTCGGCGGCGAATTCCTCCGAGTACAGCGGTACCCGGTCCTGGCCGCCGCGCGAATCCGGCGACACCGGGTCTCTGGTGGGATCGGGGTAGAGCGATGCTTCGCGTTGCACAGCGTGTTGTCCTCTCGGTGGAACAAGATCGTCGGCGGAACCCCCCCGCGGAATTCAGAACGGTGATCGCTCACCGCGTCTCGGCGCCGTCCCCAGTTCCCGCCCCACCCGCGCCGCCAGCTCGTTCATCCGGTGGGCGACCAGGGCGAGGTCGACCTCGCTGCTCGTCGCGACACCGAGCTGGGTGCCCGCGCCCGCGGCGGTGATCAGGATCATGCCGTCGTCGTATTCGGTCATGCTCTGGCGTACCGGGTTTCCTGGGCCGCCGCAGAACTCGCCGAGCGCCTTACCCAGCGACCGCAGACCCGACGCGGCGGCCGCGAACCGCTCGGCCTCGTCGCGGGTGATCCCGGGGGAGTGCGCGACGCGTAACCCGTCGTCGGACAGCAGGACCGAGAAGCGGACGCCGTCGAGTTCGAGATCGTCGAGTAACCACGCCAGGCGGTTGGTGCTGTCTGCGATCGGCATGCTCATCGGTTGTTCTGACCTTCCGTCGATTGCTCGGCCGCGGCGCGGCCGTGTCGGGAACCGCTGTGCCAGGCGGCAACCAGTTCGGGCCTGCCCGGCGTCTCGGCGGTGTTCGCGCGGTCGTCGAGCGGGGCGACCGCGCGGCGCCTGCGCTTGGGAAGTCCGCCGGTGGTTCTGGCGTAGTCGTCGGCCTCCGGTTCAGGAGCCTGCACGGCGGGCACCACGGCAGGCGGCCGGTGCTTCCCGGTGGTCACGGAGTCGTGCGTCGCGATGGAAACCGGTTTGCGCGCAGCGGGTTCAGGGGTGTCGAAGTCGATCCGGCGCGCGTCGGCGGCACTGACCAGCAGGGCCGCGGGGATGAAGACCATGGCCCTGGTGCCGCCGTAGATATTGGGTCCGTCGACATAGGCGGCGAAGCCGTAGCGGCGGGCGAGCGCGGCGACGCCGGGAAACCCGACCCTGGGGGAAGGGCCGAGCGAGTTGATGTCGACGGTGCGCTCGCCCGACAGCACCTGCCGGGCTTCCTCCATCTGTTCCTGGCTCATCCGCACGCCCGCGTCGTCGATGATCAGGGTGACGCCGTGGTGGCCCTCCTGGAAGGAGATGTCGACGAACGACGACGGCGGCGAATAGCGCAGCGCGTTGTCGAGCAGCGTCGCCACGGTGTGCACCAGCGGCTCGACCGCCCGGCTGACGATGACCTGATCGCAGTTGCCCGCCCGGATCCGCAGGTAGTCGCGCACCCGGCTGGTGGCGCCGCCGACCACCTCGGTGACGGTCTGCTGCGGCCAGCGCCTGCCGGGCAAGCCACCGGAGACGATGACGTAGGACTGCGCCTGCCGGATCATCTGCTGCACGGTGTGGTCGATGCGGCTCAGGGTCGCGTAGACCTCGTCGTTGCGGTTCTCCCGCAACGCATTACTGACCACCTGCCCGACGTCGGCGCCGAGACTGACCACCGTGGTGCCGAACGCGCGCACGGCGCTGTTGGTCGCCGCGCGCGCGTCGGCGGCGACCTGGGCTCGCGCCCCGGCCTCCGCCGTCTCGACCTGCGCCGCGGTCCGCTCCTCGGCGAGTCGCTCGACGGCGATCCCGGTCTCGTGTTGCACTTGGCGCAGGTCATCGGCGTGCGCGACCGCGATCCTGGCCAGCTTCTGCGCGAAGGACGAATCCTGCAACAGGGCAGGGACTTCGGCCGTGACCACCGGCTCGCTGTGCTGGCGGACGGCGTCGGTGATCCTCGGCAAGGTCAGCTCGACGAGCCGCGTCATCGACTCCTCATGGGCATAGAGCTCACGCTCCGCCACGTCCAGGCGAGTGCGGACCCGGCGCTCGTTGCGCAGCGCGAGAACCGCTACCGTCACCGCTCCCAGCAACACCAGAGTTGCGATACCGAACAAGAACACCGCGAGTGTCGGAGTCATCGGTTCCTTTGTCGTCACCGACCGAAGAGCCCAGGTGGCCGGAACCCCGCCGGGCGGTCCGGCGAGCCGCGTCGCCGACGTTCGCTATTCGAAGTGGTTGTACCGCTGCACCATTCGATACGAACAAGGGTGAGTCGGGTCCTGCCCGATCTCGCTTACCCCTGCGCTTCCGGCGATCCCGCACACCCTAGCAGTGCTTTGTTCCGCTCTCGAAATATGTTGGTGGGACCGAGTATTCACATGACCGGCCAGAGGGGAAGTCGCAGCGCAGCGGGAGCGGCGGCGGGCACGACGGGATGCCGGGGCGCGACCGGTGCGATGCGCCGGTAGGTTTCGCCGATCGGCGGCCGCGGGTCGGCATCACCGTTGTTGGGCCACAGCGAGGCAGCGCGTTCGGCTTGCGCGGCGATCGTGAGCGAAGGATTGACACCGAGATTCGCCGAGATGGCCGACCCGTCGACGATGCTGAGGGTGGGATAGCCGTGCACCCGGTGGAACGGATCGATGACGCCGGCCTGCGCATCCGTCCCGATCACGCACCCGCCGATGAAGTGCGCGGTGACGGGGACGTTGAACACGTCGGGCCAGGTGCTGCCCGGTGTGGCGCCGAGCTTCTCCGCGACGCGGCGGGTGGCCTCGTGGCCTGCCGGAATCCAGGACGGGTTCGGTTCACCGTAGCCCTGCTTGCTGGTGAAGCGCCGGCCGAACAGACCGCGACGGGTGTAGGTGGTGATCGAGTTGTCCAGGCTCTGCATCACCAGCAGGATCAGTGTCCGCTCGCTCCAGCGGCCGGTGCGCAGCAGCCGCGGCGTCAGCATCGGGTGCCGCAGCGCGGTGAGCAGCACGCGGGCCCACCGTGGCAGCCGATGGCCGCCGTCGACGAGGTAGGTCTGCAGCAATCCCATGGCGTTGGAGCCCTTGCCGTAGCGCACCGGCTCGATATGCGTGTCCGCGGTGGGATGGAACGACGAGGTGATCGCCACGCCCGCGGTGAGGTCGCGCTCCGGATCGACGGTGGTGCGCCCTGCGCCGAGGATGGCCTCGGAATTCGTGCGGGTCAGCACGCCCAGCCGGTCCGACAGGCCGGGCAGCACCGCGGTGTCGCGCATGCGGAACAACAGATTCTGGGTGCCCCAGGTGCCCGCGGCCAGAACCACCTGCCGCGCCGAGATGGTGGCGCGGCGCTTGCGTAACCAGGCGCCGGTCCGTTGCGTGTCGACCACCCAGCTGCCGTCCGGTTGCGGCCGGATCGCGGTGACCGCTGTCATCGGAAGGACCTGCGCGCCCGCGCTTTCCGCCAAGCCGAGGTAGTTCTTGACGAGGGTGTTCTTCGCGCCGTGGCGGCATCCCGTCATGCATTCCCCGCACTCGATGCAGCCGGCGCGATCAGGCCCGACACCACCGAAATAGGGATCGGCGACGGTCCGTCCCGGCTCGCCGAAGTAGACGCCGACCGGTGTCGGCACGAAGGTCTCGCCGACGCCCATCTCCTCGGCCACCGACCGGATGACGCTATCGGCCGGTGTCAGATGGGGATTGGTGACGACACCGAGCATCCGCCGGGCCTGGTCGTAGTGCGGGGTGAGCTCGGCCTCCCAGTCGGTGATATCGGCCCATTGCTTGTCGCCGAAGAACGCCGATCCCGGTTTGTAGAGGGTGTTGGCGTAATTGAGTGAGCCACCGCCGACTCCCGCTCCGGCCAGAATGAAACAGTCGCGCAGGCGGTGGATACGCTGGATTCCGAAACAGCCGAGCCGGGGCGCCCACAGATACCGGCGCATATCCCAGTTCGTCGTGGCGAAATCGGCATCCGCGAACCGGCGGCCCGCTTCGACGACACCGACCCGGTAGCCCTTTTCCACCAGACGCAGTGCGGTGACGCTGCCGCCGAACCCGGAGCCGACGATCAGCACATCGACATCGAGCAGGTGATCAGGATCGTCGGCGATCTGTTCCAACACCGTCCAGACACTAGGGCCGAAGCCCGCGCCGGATCGGATGGTCACCGGGAGTTGGCGGAATTCACCATGAGCGCCGAGTGTGGGCTGTCACGGGCAACAGTTCCGCCGTCCTCGGCTGCGCAGTCCCGGTCCGCGAGGCGGCCGATTCTCCTATTGTGGGAAGCGCTTCGCGAGTCGATGCCATCGCGATGACCTCGCGCATGATGGGCACCTGGCTGGCCGCCGAGATCGCCGCACGCGACCGCGCGGTGATCGACGCGGGCTGAGTCGACGAATGGCGTTGTGCCGCAGAGAAGTATCAGGCCGCGCGCATCGCCCGGTAGACGGCCGAACCGACGAAGGCGCCGAGTGTGTCGGGGTCCCACTCGGACTCGTCGGCAAGCAGTGTCCGCACCGCGCCTTCACCCGCCGAGACCCACAGCTCGACGAGGGCGGGCAGTTTGCGCTCGGCATCCTCGACACCCCAGGCGTGCAGCGTCGGCCGTAGCAGTTCGGTGCAGCGGGAGACGGCCAGGCTGCGGCCACGCCCGAAGAAACCGGCGACCGCGGGGTCGGGGTTGCCGTAGAGCAGCCGCCACGCGGACGGCCTGCTCGCCGCCTTGTGCAGCAGCGCGCGGTAGCCTTCGGCGAACACCGACTCGTCGGCGTCGGTCGTCCGCGGCGGCAGCACATCCAGCACGCCGGAGATCAGGAAGGCCTCCTCGCGCTCGATCAACGCGTCGATCAGCTGGACCCGATCGGGGAAGCAGGAATAGACGACGGGCCTGGTCACCGCCATGTGCTCGGCGACCGCGCCCATGGTCACCGCGGCGATGCCTTCCTCGGCCGCGATGGCCAGCGCGGCGTCGAGGACCTGCGGGCGTCTGCGCTCCGGACCCAGATGCGCCGCCCGTTCTCGCCGCCGCACGGCCGAATCGCTACCCATCCGTCCACGATAGCAACTACGAACCTCTTTCTACGTCAATGTAGAAAAATGCTACATTGATGAATGAATCCGTCCGGCGTCGCTGGACGCACGCACGAGGAGCCGACGATGTCCCAGCTGTTCAACCCGAAGAACTGCGATTTCGCCCAGTTCGACCCCGAGACCCGCAGGCTGCTGCGCGCGGTCGTCGACTGGTTCGAGGCCAGGGGCAAGACCCGGCTGCTCCAGGACGACAAGGAGCAGGTCTGGCCCGCGGACTTCCTGGACTTCGTGAAGCGGGAGCGCCTGTTCGCGACGTTCCTCACCCCGGCGGCCGAGGCCGACGGCGATCCGAACAAGCGCTGGGACACCGGCCGCAACGCGATGCTCAGCCAGATCTTCGGCTTCTACGGCATGACCTACTGGTACGTCTGGCAGGTCACCATCCTCGGTCTCGGCCCGATCTGGCAGAGCGGCAACGCCGCGGCCAAGAAGAAGGCGGCCGCGCAGCTCGATTCCGGTGAGATCTTCGCCTTCGGGCTCTCGGAGAAGGAGCACGGCGCCGACGTGTACTCCACCGACATGATCGTCGACCCGCAGCCCGACGGCGGGTACTCGGCCACCGGCGGCAAGCACTACATCGGCAACGGCAACCTGGCCTCGATGGTGTCGGTGTTCGGCCGCCGCTCCGACAAGCCGATCATCGACAGCGCGAAGGCGCTGACCGGCAAGCCGACCGAAGCGGATTACGAGGGGTATCTGTTCTTCGTCGCCGACAGCCAGCACCCGGCCTACAAGCTGCACCGCAATGTGGTCAACAGCCAGATCTATGTCGCGGCCTTCGAACTGGACAACTATCCGGTCGCCGAGGCCGACATCCTGCATCGCGGTGAGGACGCGTTCCACGCGGCGATGAACACCGTCAACGTCGGCAAGTTCAACCTCGGCTTCGGTGCCATCGGCGCCTGTGAGCACTCCTTCTACGAGGCGATCGACCACGCCGAGAACCGGATTCTCTTCGGGCACAAGGTGACCGAGTTCCCACAGGTCCGCTCGCTGATCGCCGACTCCTACGCGCGCATCGTGGCGATGAAGCTCTACAGCGAGCGCGCGATCGACTACATGCGCTCGGCCTCGCCGCAGGATCGCCGCTACCTGCTGTTCAACGCCATCGAGAAGATGTCGGTGACCCGGCAGGGGCAGCGCGTCATCGAGGATCTCGCCGACGTCATCGCCGCGCGCGGCTTCGAGAACGACATGTACTTCCCGGTCGCGATGACGGCCATGTTCGGCCTGCCACGACTCGAGGGCACCGTGCATGTGAACATGGCGCTGTCGCTGAAGTTCATGGCCAACTACATGTTCCACCCGGCCGACGCGGGACTGGCCGCGCTGCAGTCGATTCCCGGTGCCGCGGTGGCGCCCACCGGTGCCGCGCGGGCAGTCACCGGCGCGCTGAGCTGGTCGAGCCGCAAGCTGGCACCGCGACTCGGGTCGGTCGTGAAGCCGCTGGGCGCCGAATTCGCCAGCGCCACTTACGCTCCGGTGCCGACGCGGCGCGACACCGCCGACGACGAGTTCCTGTTCCGGCAGGGTCCCAGCAGCGGTCTCGGGCGGATTCGGTTCGCGGACTGGCGACCGGTGTTCGAGGATTTCCGTGACGTGCCGAACGTGGCCGTGTTCCTCGAGCAGGTGCTCGCCCTGCAGGGCCTGCTGGCCGCGGCGGCGCCGACGGCCGAACAGCAGAAGGACGTCGACTTCCTCTTCGCGCTCGGCGAGCTGTTCACCGCGGTGCCCTATGCCCAGCTGATCCTGGAGCAGGCGCGCATCGACGGTACCCACTCCGACGTGCTCGACCAGATCTTCGACGTGTTCGTGCGCACCTTCTCCGCGAACGCGGTGACCCTGCACAACAAGGCGACCGCCACGCCCGCGCAGCAGCGCAGGGCGCTCGATCTCATCCGCCGCCCCGTGGTCGACGAGCGGCGTTTCGCTCGGGTGCTCGACGAAGCGCGGTCGCTGGCCGGGGTCTACGAGATGAACTCCTAGGCATCAGAAGCTCGGCCGCGAACGCGAATTATGTTGCTGTGCAACATTATTGATAGTGTTCGCGGTGGTGGTGTGGCCAGCAGATCCCGCAGACCTGTTGCGCCGCACCACCTCCCGAGCCTACGGCGCCGTTCAGGATCCGCGGCGCACCGGATCCCAGCGTCGCAGGATCCAGCGGTTCTTGCCGAGCGCCTTGGCGGCGTAGAGGCAGTTGTCGGCCGCGGTCAGCAGATCGCTCGGCGCGCCACCGGCGATCCGCGACATGACGGCGCCCAGGCTGATGGTGATCTCGATCTGGTGGTCGGCGACCAGGAAGGGCTCCTCGACGGCCGCCTGGAGCAGGTGCACGGTCTTCTCGACACGCTCCTCGTCGGCGGGTGGCGGGAGTACGGCGATGAATTCGTCGCCTCCGATGCGCGCCAGCACGTCGGTCTCCGGATCGAGGCAGGCCTGCAGGCGTGCGGCGACCTCGATGAGCAGGCTGTCGCCGACGGTGTGACCGAAGGCGTCGTTGATGTCTTTGAAGCCGTCCATGTCCAGCGCGCACACCGCGGCCAGGTCGTCGGGTCCGGCCTCGGTGATGAGGGTGTCGAGCTGGGTGAGCAGATGCCTGCGGTTGGGCAGCGCGGTGAGCGGGTCGTGGTGGGCCTGCCAGTGCAATCGCTCGGTCGTGGTGCGATGCTCGGTGGTGTCCTCGCCGAAGCCGAGCAGGTAGAGACCGCCGGAGGCGGAGACACAGCGCGTCACCGTCCACGTGGCCCAGCCCTTGGCACCGTCCGGCCGGATGTATTCGCTGTCGAGGCGGATGGTCCCGTTCTCGGAGCGTTCGAGCTCGCCGTGGACCTGTTCGCGGATGCTGTGGACATCGACATCGACGTCGGCCAGTTCGAAGCCGGATGTGCCCTGTAGCTCGGCCAGGCTCTTGCCCGTCAGCCGTTCGAAGGCCGGGTTGGCGTTGATGATGTTGCCGTGGGCGTCGCCGATCGAGATGGCGATGGACGCGTGCCGGAACGCCGCTTCGAGCCCCTCGGTGGCCGGTGTCGCCGCCGCCAGCGCGCGGGCGAACCCGTGGCCGAAACCGCCCGCGACAACGCCGAACGCCGTCGTATCCGCACCGGCGTGCTCGCTCAGCTCCTGCAGAACCGGCATCGACCGGGCGATCACCACCGGATCGGTGCACCCGAGGCCGTAGACGGCCGCCCCGGCCCGCTCGGCGACGACGGGATCGGGCGCCCCGGTGGCCAGCGTCGCGAGCAGTCGATCCGTCCAGGTCTCGAGCGCCGCCACGCGGTGATCCGGCGGCACCGCACCCTCGGCCAGCCGCGCCGCCCAGCGCGCGGCGAAGTTGCGGGACATGTCGGCAGACCACCTCCTGGCCGAGCGGCATCGACTACCAGCTACACACCGGCAATCGAAACTACCACCACGGGTGGATCGGCTGGTGCGGGATCGCTCGCGCGGTGCGGTGGCACAGGACCGGCCAGGCCACAGGTCTGCCCGGAAGTGGATTACCCAGGGTGCGCGATCGACAGGCGCAATCGGCGGAATGCCCGCTCGGCGGCATTGGCGCCGCACATGCCGTGTGCGCCGGGCCCGGGTGGGGTGGCCGCTGAGCACAGGTAGTGGCCGGGGATGCCGATGTCATAGGGCTGCAAGGTTTTTCGTGGGCCGAAGATCAGCTGGGGGATGTCCTTGGCGCCGGTCATGATGTTGCCGCCGACATAGTTGGGGTTGTAGTCGGCGAAGCCGGCGGTGGTGCGGGTGGTCAGGCCGACCACGCGGTCGCGGAAGCCGGGCGCGAAGCGTTCGAGCTGGGCGATGATCGCCGCGGTGGCGTCGCCGGTGTAGCCGTTCGGGACGTGGGCGTAGGTCCACACCGGGTGCACCGAGCCGGCCGAGCGCTGGGGGTCGGCGAGGTACTGCTGGCCGACCAGGACGAACGGGCGATCGGGCATCCGGCCCGCGTGGATGTCGCGTTCGCTCGCGGCGATCTCGGCGAACGAGCCGCCCAGATGCACGGTGCCCGCGCGGCGAGCCGCCTCGACGGTCCACGGGACGCCGCCCTCGACCGCGAAGTCGACCTTGAAGGCGCCGGGGCCGTAGCGGAATCGCCGGTAGGCGCGGGCGATTCGGGCCGGGAGCCGGTCGCCGATGATCTCGGCGACCGCGGTCGGTGCGACATCCCAGATGGTGAGGTCGGCGGGTGGCAGGTCGGCGAGAGTGCGCACCCGGACACCGGTTTCGATCTTTCCGCCGTGATCGGCCAGTAGCGCCGCCATGCTGTCGGCGATCTGCTGGGAACCGCCGACCGCGACCGCCCAGCCGTAGCGGTGTCCCGCGGTCAGGATCCCCAGCCCGACGCTGGCGCTCAACGGCCGTTCGAGCGGGTGGAACGCATGGGCGGCGACACCGCCGAACAGGGCGCGGCCCGGTTCGGTGCGGAAGGCGCGCGCCAGCAGGGTGGCGGGCGCGGTCGCGGGAATGCCGAAGCGCGCCAACCGGATCGGATGCCGCGGAATCCGCAGCAGCGGCCGCATGATGTCGGCGCCGGTCTGGTCGTAGCCGGCGACCGGCCCCTCGAACAGCGTGCGCCACAACCGTTCGTCGGCGCCGAGGCCGGCGGCGGTCTCGGTGACCGAGCGGTGCAGCACACCGGCGGTGCCGTCGTCGAGCGGGTGGACGCAGTCGAGTTCGGCCCATGCCCACCGCAATCCGTACCGTTCCAGATCGACATCCCGCAGGAACGGCGACCCCACGGCCATCGGGTGGATGGCCGAGCAGTGGTCGTGCAGCAGACCGGGCACGATCGCCTCGCCCGAGCGGGTGCCGCCGCCGATCGTGTCGGCGGCCTCGAGCACCGTCACCTCCACGCCCGCCCTGGCCAGGGTGATGGCCGCGGCCAATCCGTTGGGGCCGCTGCCGACCACTGTCGCCGTTGTCATCGACTCGTCCTCTCGTTCTCGATCCGCGCTCGCCTATTCGGCGGGCTGGGCCACGGTGTCCTGGTGCGGGGCGACCGTGCCGGTGACGTCCGCACGCCGCCACGTCACCCGGTGCGGGATGGGCCCGTTCGGCAGCCACGGCATGGCCTCGACCGCGTCGGCGACCTGCCAGGTACCGCGTTCGAGCACGCCCAGCGCCGCGTCGACCACCATGTACTCCTGCGTGTCCTTGTGGATCGGCTGCGACTCCACCCACACCACGATCCATTCTCCCGGTGCGAACCCGACCCGTGCCTGCACCGCGTCGATGAGATCGAGGTTGTGCAGGTGACCGTCGCCGAAGTTGAAGCCGATCAGCGAGTTGCAGGCGAACTCGGCCTCGCGCACGGTCCAGCGGTCGATGTCGGGAATGTGCTTGTACAGCAGCGAGAACAGCCCGCGGCCCTGACTGTGCATCGAACGCCAGGCGATGGTCTGCTGCATGGTGATCTCGGCGATCGCCGGCGGGTACCCCATGGCCAGCAGCTGGTCGACCTGATTGTCGGCGGGGCGCTGCGCGATGGTGTTGAGCTCGGCTTCTGCGCCGGGCGCGAAGGCCCACAGCGCCGAGGCCCAGTTGCCCGCGTACTGGCGCATGGACGGCAGGAACGACACCAGATCCGGGCGCAGATTGCCCAGTACCGGGAAGAACGCGAGGCAGGCCGCGATCGCCACCGTCAGCCACGGCGAGGACATGTCGAACACCCCGTAGCCCGCCGAGTTCGGGAAGCCGAGGAACAGGAAGACGGTCAGGTAGGCGAACAGGATGTTCCACTCCAGCGGCACCGCCAGCGGGAAGGTGGAGGTGATGAACAGGTGGAAGACCACCATCATCACGACACCGGCCAGCGTCAGCCAGTAGTTCGTCGCGAACAACAGCACGATCGGGGTGATCACCTCGACGGTGGTGCCGCCGACGTGCGCCATGAACGAGGCGACGCGCGAGGGGCGGATATCGCGCGGGAAGTCACGGTAGTGGGCGCGCTTGATCGACCGGAACGGCATGGACGGGCTGTTGGACACCATCGGCGGCACCACATTGGTGAAGTGCTTGCCGAACTTGGAGGCACCGGCGCCGACCCACACGATCACGATCAGCAGCTTGGCGGCGATGATCATGTCGGTGAACGGCAGCACCGCGAAGAACAGCAGCGCCGGCAGGTATTGCTCGCCGCGTGCGGCAAGGAAGATCGTCTTGTCGCGCAGTCCGCACAGGACGTACAGCGCGATCGGCGCGATCAGCAGTGCCGGGCTCACGAGTCCGGAGGTGTTGTCGGGCAACGCTTCCAGCAGCGAGGCGGTAGTCGTTCCCGGTGCCAGCAGCGCGACAAACAGGGACGCGAGGAAGCCGAGGTACAACACCACATCCAGCAGGGTGCGCGAGTGGCCGTTGGTGAACGGCACCCGATGCCACGGTCGCAGGCGGATGCTGCCCAGCCGGGCGAAGTACAGCACGCCGCCGGTCATCGGCTTGAACTTGCCTGCCAGCGGTCCCCACGAACCGGCGACACCGACCGCTTCGAGCAGCACGGTCCACAGGACCAGCTTTTGGTAGACGATCGGCTGGTTCCACCACTGCGCCACATCCCAGAACGGGCCGGTGCCGGAGGTGGCGGTGGCGATCAGGACGCCGCCGAACATGTACAGCACAAGCAATTTCGCGATGTAGATGGTGTGGATCATCTTCGGCGTGCCGAATCCGTATTCCGCCCAATGCAGTGCCAGTGTTCGCATGCGTTCCCGCAGTGGTAGATCCAGAAATGTGTCGGTGTCCACCGGCGGGAAATCTCCCGTCTTGAATCCCATGGCTCGATCCCTTTCTTCCCTGATTCCGGGCGCGGACCACCGCGACCGAAAGTCTGTCTTTCGTTCGAATGTGCTTGCGGTGCAGAACTGCTCAGACGCGTGCGGCCATGGCCCGCAGCTGCTTCTTGTCGATCTTGCCGACCGGGTTGCGCGGCATCTGGGCGGTCAGCACGATCGCGGCGGGCACCTTGAACGTGGCCAGCTCCGCACGGCAGTGCGCGGTCAGCTCCTCGACGGTGACCGTGGTGTGCGGCGCGGCAACCACATGGGCGACCGGCACCTCGCCGAGCACGGCATCGGGCACACCGACGACCGCGGCTTCGTGGACCGCCGGATGCCGGTAGAGCGCGTTCTCGATCTCCTTGGGGTACAGGTTCTCCCCGCCACGGATGATCATGTCCTTGATCCGGTCGACCAGGACCAGGTAGCCGTCGGTGTCGAAATAGCCGACGTCGCCGGTGCGCAGCAGGCCCGCCACCACGGTCTTCGCCGTTTCCGCAGGCTTGCCGAGGTAGCCGCGCATCACGTTCGGGCCGCCGATCACGACTTCCCCTGGTTCACCGGGCGCCGCCGGCTCGCCGTCGGGATTCATGATCGTCACCGTCTGGCCGGGCAGCGGCACCCCGACGGTGCCCGGTTTGCGCTGGCCCGCCACCGGATTGAGGGTGGACGCGCAGGTGCCCTCCGACAGTCCGTAGCCCTCGACGATCGGCACACCGTAGCGCTGCTCGAAGCGGGCGATGAGTTCGGCGGGCATGGGCGCCGCACCGCAGATCGCCAGCCGCAGCGAGGATGTGTCGGGGCGCTCGCCGTCGGGCTTGGCCACCAGCATCGCGTAGATGGCGGGTACGGCCGAGAAATACGTGGGACGGACCCGTTCGACGGTGTCGAAGAACCCGGACGCGGAGAACTTGCCCGCGATGGTGGTGCGCCCGCCCGCCAGCAGCGGCGAGAGGACGCTGACGACGATGCCGTTGACGTGGAACAGCGGCAGGATCAGCAGGCTGTGGTCGCCGGCGTCCAGGCCGAGCGCGTCGATGATCATCGTGCACATGGCGGCGAGATTCTCGTGCCCGAGCAGCACGCCCTTGGGCCTGCCCGTGGTGCCGCTGGTGTAGATGATCAGCGCCAGGCCGTTGGACGGCGGCGCCGCGGCGACCGGACCCGCCGGCTCGGCCAGTGCGGCGACGTCGAGGGTGACCGCGGCCCGACCGGGGTCACCGATCACGATCTCGGCCCCGGAATCCTCGATCTGGTAGCGGATATCGTCGTCGGTGAGACCCGGGTTCACCGGCGTGATCGCGGCGCCGAGCCGCCAGGCGGCGAACAGCGCAACCACCAGTTCCGCCCGGTTGGGCAGCACGACCGCGACGACATCGCCGGGCCCCACACCCGCCCGGTGCAGGACCGAGGCTGCCGCCTCGACCCGCGTCAGGAACTGCGCGTTCGACAGC
Organism: Nocardia sp. NPDC060259; assembly: GCF_042728775.1. NCBI lineage: Bacteria > Bacillati > Actinomycetota > Actinomycetes > Mycobacteriales > Nocardiaceae > Nocardia > Nocardia sp. NPDC060259. The sequence goes on along the minus strand of NZ_JBHXAY010000004.1, from coordinate 85,443 downwards.
GCGATAGTGTCGTCGGCCACGCTGTGCCCGTGCGGGTCGGCCGTGGCTCTGACGTCGGGCAATTCGGCGATGTGTCGCATGATTCCTCACCGGAGACGGATGTGATCTGGATTACATATCTCAAGGTAGGGCGCGGATACGGCGCCGACTACGGGCCCGCGGACCAGCGTTGCGGCGAGGTGTTGTGCCACGAGCACAAACAGCGCCGCGTGCCCGCTCGCCGGGGGTACTGTCTGCGGCCATGGCTCTCGACAACGATCCGCTCGTGCGGGAGGTGGCGCTGCGGATCAAGACGGATCTGGAACGGTTGGCGCCCACGATGATCTCGATGTTCGTCGAGGTCATTCCGGAATTCCGGCACGACGACGAAGTGCGCAGGCTGATGGTGGCCAGCACCGATTCCAACCTCGCCGCGATCCTGGACATGCTGACCCTGGCCATCGGCCTCGACGACATCACCGTGCCGCCCGCCGCCGCCGAATACGCCCGCCGCTTCGCCCAGCACGACCTCTCGCTCGAGGCGCTGCTGCGCGCCTACCGGCTCGGCGAGAACATGTTCGTGCAGTGGACGATGACGCAGCTGGCCGAGCTGAACCCGCCCACCGACGTCGCCCTGGCTGCCGCGGCGCGCATCGCGTACCTGGTCAACAGCTATATCGACCAGGTGATCGAGGGCCTGATCGATATCTACGCGAGCGAGCGCCGTCGCTGGGACGCGCGCACCGACGCCGCCCGCGCCGCGCAGGTCCGCGCGGTGCTCGACGCCGACGATCTCGACGTGTCCTCGGCCGAGCAGATGCTGTCGACCTCGCTGCGCGGCTGGCACCAGTTCGCGATGCTGTGGACCCCGCCCGGCACCCGCGAACCCGGCGCGGTGCTGCGCGCGGGCACCGCCCTGCTGGCCGCCGCGACCGGCAAGACGCCGATGACCGTGGAAGCCGACGACCACAGCCGGTGGGTGTGGATCTCCTCGGTGTCACGCCCGGCGATCGACACCGGGGAACTGGTCCTTGCGCTGCGCTCCCAGCCGAATCTGTGTCTGGCCCTGGGTGATCCGGCCAGTGGCCTCGAGGGTTTCCGCCGCACCTTCCGCGATGCCCAGCGTGCGCGCACCGTCGCGCTGGCGACCGGCGGGCGCGGGCTCACCGAATACCGTGAGGTGGCGCTGTCCGCCCTGTTCACCGACCGCGTGCCCGAGGTGCAGGCGTGGGCGAGCCGGGTGCTCGGCGGGTTGATGGCCGAGGACGACACCGCCGCGCGTCTGCGCGAAACGGTCCGCGCGTTCCTCGACGCCCGTGGCAGCTACACCGACGCGGCCGCCCGGCTGCACGTGCACAAGAACACCGTGCACTATCGGGTACGCAAAGCCGAAGAGCTGCTCGGCCATCCGCTCACCGAACGCAGGCTCGACATCGAGGTGGCGCTGCTGGCCCGCGCGCAGCTGGGACTGCCCAGGTCATGACCGCGCCCTGAGATGCGCGCGGCGGTGCCGTGGCGGGTGGGTGTGGAAGCTGCGCGCGATCATCGCCGAGCGCAGCTGCCACAGGCCCGAGCCCTGCGTGGGGTCGAGTCCGGTGAGGTGGGCGACGCGGCGGATGCGGTAGTCGACCGTATTGGTGTGGATGTGCAGCAGCCGGGCGGTGCGCCGGCGGTTCATGTTGTTGGCGATGTGTACACGCAGCGTCTCGTAGAGCTCGGGGTGATTGTCCAACGGGCGCAGCAGTTCGCCGAGCTCGGCGCGGCCGGGGCCGGGGCGGGTCAGCTGGTATTCCAGGGCCAGGTCGGCGAACCGGTAGAGGCCGGGCGGGCAGTCGAGCCGTTCGACCATGTCCAGCAGTTCGTGTGCGCGCTCGGCCGCCGCCGGAATCTCGTCGGTGGCCGCGGGCATCAGCGCCGCCGTGATGTCGACGCGCGCGCCACGCGAGAGTGACTCCACGAGGGTGTCGAGGTCTTTGTCGGCCAGCAGATTCGCCGGAATCAGCAGGGTGCCGCCGTCGACCGAGAGCAGCCCCAGCGCGCGCTCTCCGCAGCGTTGTGCGAGCGCGGCCTGCACCCGGCGCAACCTGCGGCGGGCGACGACGGCGCCGTCCACCCGGGAGTCGTGTTCGTCGGGATGCGCCTGGATCCATAGCGCCAGCACCGAATACGCTTCCGCGACAGCGATTCCGCACTCACGGGCCATCGTCGTGGTCGGCTGTCCCGCGAGCAGTGCGGAGGCGAGCGTGTGGACCGCCGTGTGGTGTTCGCTCGCGACTTCACGGTGCTGCCTGACATAGGCGCGGGACACCGTGGTGCACATCAGATCCGAGGCGGCGACCACCTGGCGGAAACTGTCGAGCAGACTCGAACCGGTCGCCTCCGGCACGGCGGCGAACTTCATTCTCTGGCGCAGACTTTCGTGGACGGCGTGCAGAACGGTATCGACCGGTATCCCCTCGTGCGCCCATCCCGCGGCGGCCACCGCGAGCTGGTCCGCCTTCTCCGCGACGTCGTGGCCGTCGAGGATCCCGCCGGCGATGTCCACGCAGATCCGGGTCACCGCGGCGTTCTCGCCCGCGGTCGCGTCACCCGGCCGGGGCCGGTGGGCCGCGGCGTCGTCGGCGACATGGCCGACGAGCCTGCCCGGGCGAGTGCGCAGGTCGCGCATCGGCCGCGAGATCGGTGGATGCTCCAGGTGGATGGTCATCGTCGACTCCTCCTCGATGGCTGTGCGCACGACTGTAGGCTGAGCGACCGCTCATCTTCTACTCCTCTTTGGCAACGACTAGCCGCTCGCTTCGCGATGCTCTGACCTGCGAATATGTCGCGAATGACGGCTGACGGCGAAATCTGGATCGGCATTTCGGAGACCGATGCTCAGTTTTGTTTCGGGCAATGGCAGAACTCCGCCACGAACCTGTCACCGTTGTCGGTTAGCGTGAGTGACACCACAACGATGTGGAGGGAAGGGGGCATTACGCGATGCCATTTTTCGATGCCGGCGGAACCTCGATCGCCTATGACGAGGCGGGGGCGGGGCCACCGGTCGTGTTCCTGCACAATCTCGGCGGGGATCGCTCCATCTGGCGTGCCCAATTCGACGAGCTGCGGCAGTCGCACCGGGTACTCGCGATCGACCTCATCGGGTACGGCGATTCGGACGCGCCCGACGACGGCTACACCCTCGAGAACTATCTCGCCATGCTCGAGGCGTTCTTCGCCGACCGGGACCTGCGGGACGTGACGCTGGTCGGGCACTGTTTCGGCAGCGCGCTGTCGCTGCTGTTCACCCGGAAACACCCCGAACTGGTGCGCTCGCTGATACTGAGCAGCCCGCTCACCCCCGCCACCCTCCGCCCGACCCGCACCGGGCTGGCCGCCCTCCTCGGCCGGTACCTGCACCTGGACTCGCTGCTGTCGATGGTGCGGATCCCAGGCCCGATGGCCGGGCTGATCGTCGCGGAGCAGATCGGCACCGCCGGACCACACACCGACGAGACCGCCGCGCACCTGCGGACCCGGTGGACCGAGCGTCGCCGGCTGATGGTGACCGCCGCGATCTCCCGCCAGATCCCGCGACTCGCGCAACTGGATACCTTCTCTCCACCCACCGATTTCCCGCCGATCACGACCGTCTGGGGCACTCGCAACAAGGTGCTCTCGGCGCGGGCGGGCGCCACGCTGAACAAGACACTGCAACCGGTGCGGGCGATCGAGGTCGACGGCGCCGGACACCTCGTCATGGTGGAAGCGCCCGAAACAGTCACCGCCGCCATCCTTTCCGCGATCGACTACGCGAATGGAGCACGATGAGCCGCCACATCCAGATCACCTTCGACGCGCACGACCCGAGGGCGCTGTCGACTTTCTGGCGCGAAGCGCTGGGATACGTGCATCCCGGCCCGCCCGGCGTGGAACTGCCCCCTGGCGCCGATCCGCTGGCCGCGTGGGAGGAGTTCCTCGCCCGGATCGGTGTGCCGGAGGATCAGCGCAATACGAGGTCGGCCATCGAGGACCCGGACGGGCACGGCCCGCGTGTGTTCTTCCAGCAGGTACCCGAGGGCAAGGTTGCCAAGAATCGCGTCCACTTCGACGTGCGGGCCGCGCCGGGCCTGTCGGGCGAGGAGCGGATGGTAGCGCTGGAGGCGGAATGCGAACGGCTCGTCGTCCTCGGGGCGACCCGGATACAGCGATTCGAACCCGACCCGCCGATGAGCGCCGGCTTCATCGTCATGGCCGACCCCGAGGGCAACGAGTTCTGCCTGGACTGATCCTGTGGCTCAGGCGGTCTCGGCGGGAACGGACAACGCGGCCTGCATCGCGACACCGTCGACATAGGTGTGCTTCTCCCGCACCGCACCGTCCTCGACGAGCACCACATCCGCGATGTCCACATCGACGACGCCACCGGTGACCGAGGTGCCGGACAGCTTCCACTGAACCACCCAGAAGTCGTCGCCGACCCGGAGATCGACCATGGTGAACGTCAGATCGGGGACCAGCGCGAAGGTCTCCGCGGCGGCGGTGCGGATCTCGGCGCGCCCGTGCGCCGGCTTGCCGCCGGAGTGCAGGTGGAAAATCGAATCGGGCGTGTGCAATTCGACGATGCGGTCGGGATCACGGTCGGCCCAGCAGGCGTGATAGCGCTCGAACAGATCTTTGGTGGCGTCGGACATGGTCTCCAAGCCCCTTCCAAGATACAAACAGGGTGACTGTATGTTCCCGGAACGCGGTGTCACCGGTCAAGGGTCGAAGGGCCTCGGATCTGACGTGACCCCCTTGCTGCCCTAGACTTCGACGTCGCCATGAACCCTGACCGCCGAACCCAGGCCGAACGCTCGGCAGCGACGCGTTCCGCCGTCGTTCGCGCGGGGCGAGAACTGTTCGGGCAGTACGGGTATGGGGCCGTGAGCACGATCGCGGTCGCGGAGGCGGCTGGGGTCAGCCGCGGTGCGCTCTATCATCAGTTCGGCGAGAAGCGCGATCTGTTCGAGGCGGTGTTCGAGGATCTCGAGCGCGACCTGGTCGAGGTGATCGCCACCGCGGTCGCCGAAGCGCGGTCCGCCGATCCGGTGGCGAGTTTGATCGTGGGGTGCCTGGCGTGGCTGCAGGCGTCGACCGCCCCGGAGGTGCGGCGTATCGCGCTCCTCGACGCGCCGGCGGTCCTCGGCTGGAGCCGGTGGCGCGAGATCGAGCTCAGGCACACGATCGGTCTGGTGGAGAACGCCCTGGCCGGTGCCATCGCCGCTGGTCGCGTCCGTGCGCAGCCGGTGCGGCCGCTGGCGCTCGTTGTAGTCGGCGCCCTCGACGAGGCGGCGCAGTTTCTGGCGAACAGCGAGGATATCGAGGACACCGCGGCCGTTCGCTCGGTGATCGAGCAGCTGATCTCCGGTCTGGCGGTCGACCCGCAGGAGTAGCCAGGTTAGCCTTGCCTAATGACCACTGCCGCTGCGAATCGTTCGACCATGGCCTACGCGACCCTGCGGGTTCGTCGCGTCGTGCGGCTGACCCCGCGCATGGTCCGGGTCACGCTCACCTGTGCGGATCCCGCCGCGCTGGCGGACGCGGGGCCCGATCAGTACACGAAGCTGTTCTTCCCGCTGCCGGGGCAGGGGCGTCCGGCCGTGCCGCCGCCCGTCGACGACGCCGTTGGCGGCGTAATGAGTTGGTACCAAAGGTATCTCGCCATGCCCGACGAGATCCGGCCGCCGATGCGCACCTACACGATCCGGGCGCAGCGACCCGCGCTGCGCGAACTCGACATCGACTTCGCGCTGCATCCCGACCATGCCGGGCCCGCCTCGGACTGGGCATCCACGGCCGCGCCCGGCGACGAGATCGGTCTGCTCTGCCCGCCGCGGGCGCTGTACAGCCCGCAGCCCGATCCCGCCTGGCAGTTGCTGGTCGGCGACGAGACGGCGATTCCGGCGATCGGCGCCATCGTGGAGCATCTCGACGCGGGTGTGACGGTACGGGCGTTCATCGAGGTCGCGGGACCGCAGGACGAGCAGCGGTTCGACACCCGCGCCGACGCGCGGATCGAGTGGGTGCACCGCGGCGACCGCGCCCATGGGGATGCGGTCGTCGAAACAGTCTGTGCCGCAGAGCTTCCCGAAGGCGTGCCCTACGCGTGGATCTCCGGCGAGGCGAACCTGGTGAAGCTCACGCGGCGCAATCTCGTCCGGGATCGGGGGATCGACAAGCGCGCGATCACGTTCACCGGCTACTGGCGGCAAGGCCGCACCGAGGAGGACAACGGCCGCGAGAAGGTGCGCCGCGCCGCTGCCGGGGAGCCGCTGGTCGACGAGGACTGACCACCGGTCCATATAGTGACGCCACTAATAGTTATTGCACTAACTATTAGTGGCATAATACTGTGTGGACGAAGGAAGGTGGAACCATGCAGGAGCTCGACGACCCGCTGCGGCTGGACCGGCAGGTGTGCTTCGCGCTGGCGGTGGCCAATCGCTCGGTGCTCGCGGTCTATCGGCCGCTGCTCGAGCCGATGGGGCTGACACACCCGCAGTACCTGGTGATGCTCGCGCTCTGGGGCGAGGCGCCGATGTCGGTGAAGTCCGTCGCGGAGGCGATTCAGCTCGACTCGGCGACGCTGTCGCCGCTGCTCAAGCGGCTCGAATCCGCCGGTCTCATCACCCGCCGCCGCGATCCGCACGATGAGCGCACGTTGCTCATCGACCTCACCGAGGCGGGACAGACGCTGCGCGGGCAGGCCGAGCAGATTCCGCCCGCCGTCGTCGCCCGGCTCGGCGTGAGCCTGGCCGATCTGGAAGAACTGCGTGATGTCCTCGGCCGTGTGAACGCGGCCGCGCTGCGCGCAGCCGAAGCGAGGGAGCAGTGATGACCGGCTCGACCCCGAACCTCTGGCAGCGACTGCGCTACGTCGGCGGTGCCACGCTGCCGCCGTCGATGGCGGACTGGGTGCTGAACGACCTGACCGGGCCCGGTGCGACCCGCCGCTACCTGATGCGGTTCCTGCTGCCCGTCCTGCCGGTGCTGTGCCTGTTCCTGCTGGTGCCGGGGCCGCTGTGGATCGGGCTGTCGATGATGGCACTGCTGTACCTGCCGCTGATCTACTTCACCGTCGCGCTGGTCTACGTGTACCGGCGGCACCGCCTGGTCAGCCACGGATTCGACCCCGAGCTCGCCGATGCCGCCGAGGTTCACCGTGCCGAAGCCGAGCGCATCGCCTACGAGACACGCCACAACCGCGCCTGACCTGGGGATCCGATGCCGGGACTGTCGGCTCGCCGCGATCGCGGGTAGCGTCCGAGCAGACTCGTTCACGCACCTCCACACCCTGGCTCGGGCAGTGTGCAACCGCCGCGAGCTCGTGCTGGTTGTGTGACCGGGTTCGTCCGGTGACACCAGGCGAGCTCAGTGAGTGGAGGAGGGTGGCTGTGGGTGACTTCGCGGATGTGCCGACTGTGGGGGTCGAAGAGGAATTCCTGCTGACCGACCCGGGGACCGGCGCGCCGGCACCGAAGAACGCCCAGGTCGCCGAGACGGCGCGGCGGGCGGGGATCGATCTGCAACTGGAACTGACCCGCTGTCAGGTGGAGACGAGCACCGGGGTGCATTCCGACATCGGCGAGCTGCTTGCCGAGCTGCGCACCTCGCGGCGCGGGGTCGCCGACTGCGCGGCCGAGCACGATGCCCGGCTGCTGGCCGTGGCGGTTCCGCCGACCGTGCCCGAGGGGTACCCGGTGACCGACACGCCGCGCTACCAGCGGATCGCGCACACCTACGGCATGCTCGCCCACGAGCAGGGCCTGTGCGGCTGTCACGTCCACGTCGCGGTGCCCGACCGTGACATTGCGGTACAGGTCAGCAATCATGTGCGTCCCTGGCTGCCGCTGCTGCTCGCCCTGACCGCGAATTCGGCGATCTACCGCGGCACCGAGACGGGGTACGCGAGTTGGCGCAACATCCTGTGGCGGCGCTGGCCCAGCGCAGGCCCGCCGCCGTATTTCGACTCGCTGGCCCAGTACGAGTCGCTCGTGGCCATGATGCACGCCAGCGGCAGCATTCTGGACAAGAAGATGGTCTATTGGGACGTCCGCCTGTCGGAGTCGTTCCCGACCGTCGAGATACGGGTGAGCGACATTCCGGCCACGGCGGAGGAATCCGCCCTGCTGGCCGCGCTGATCAGGAGCATGGTCACCACGGCGCTCCGGTCGATCGCCCAGGACGAGCCCGCGCCGCCCGTGCCGGGTGAGATGCTGCTCGCCTCCTACTGGAACGCCGCGCACTCGGGATTGGACGGAAACGGCCTGCACCCGGTCCGGGGCAGCGTCGTCCCGTACCGTGACCTGCTCGCCGAACTCGTCGACCGCATCGAACCCGCGCTGCGCGACTGCGGCGATCACGCCTTCGTCACCGACGCGATCGCCGCCCTGAGCAAGCGCGGCAACGGGGCACAACGGCAGCTGGTAGCGATGCGGGCACGGCGCGATGTCACCGACGTGGTGGCGGAACTGGCGCAGGCGACTCTCGAAGGCTGCCCATAGTCACTTGTTCGGGCGCAGGATCTCGCCGAGTTGCTGTTCGAGCCGTTCCAGGGCGGCACGGGCCGCTTCGAGCTCGGCCTCCAGCCGGGCGATCGCCGCCTCGTCCACCTGCGGTCCGACGGGCGAGGTCTGCGGCTGACCGGGTGGTGGCGCCACCGGTCGGCCAGGTGGTGGTGGCGCACCGGGACCGCCGCCGGGCGCGGTCGCCATATTGCCGGTCTCCGGGCCGAAGACCTGGTCGAGTGCCTCCCCGAGGGTCGGGGCGTAGCCGACCCTGACCCCGCCGGTACCTGGCTCCCGGTAACTGACCAACACCCGTGCCAGCTGTGGGAACGTGGAACCGTTCTGCGCTGTCGAAATCCGTTCGGTGAACAGCGGTTCGACATAGAGCACCCCGCCGTCGGCGATCGGCAGCGTGATCAGGTTGCCGTACTGGATCTGGTTCGAGCGCTCGAGCAGCGTGCGCTCGGAGGCCACCCTGGTATCGGAGATCATCGAGTTCTGAATCTGTTGCGGCCCCTGGGTGAGCGTGTCGGTGGGCAGTTGCAGAATGTGGAACCTGCCGTAGTTCTCCGGGTCGGAGCGCACGGAGATATAGGCCGACAGGAACTCCCGCCGGAATCCGACCATCGCACTGGCCAGCCGGAACGACGGCTCGGCGGTCACGGGGTCACCGAGCAGGACGTAGAACGGTGGCTGTTGCGGATTGGCCTCCACCGTCGGATCGCTGGGCACCGACCAGAAAGCGTTGTTGGTGAAGAACTCTCGCGGTTCGTCCACGTGGTAGCGGGCGAGCATGTCGCGCTGGATGACGAACAGGTCCTCGGGGTACCGGAAATGCGCGCGCAGATCGGGGCTGATCGCGGACTCGGGTTCGACCGTGCCGGGGAAGACCCGCATCCAGGTCGCCAGCACCGGGTCCTGCGCGTCGACCTGGTAGAGGGTCACGGTGCCGTCGTAGGCGTCGACGGTGGCCTTCACCGAGTTCCGCACGTAGGAGATCTCCTCGGGATTGCGTGGCGGTCCGGCGTCGTCGTGGTGCAGGGCCTCCAGGGAACTCCGTGCGGCGTAGGGATAGCCGTCGATCGTGGTGTACGCGTCGACGATCCAGACGATGCGGCCGTCGACGACCGCCGGGTACGGATTGTTGTCGACGGTGAGCCACGGTGCCACCAGCTCGACGCGTTCCCTCGGGGCGCGATGGTAGATGATCTTCGACCCGGGTCCGATCGCCTTGGCGAAGAGGATGTTTCGCTCGGTGTAGTTGGTGGCGAAGGCGAGCCGGTTGAGCCAGTTGCCGATCGGCACGCCACCCGCGCCGGCGTAGGTGTATTTCGTGGCGTCGGTGTCGTATTCGCGCGGCTCGCTGCCGCCGCCGACGATGGCGTAGTCCGGATCCGTCCTGGCGATCACCTCACCGAAGTAGATCCGCGGCTGTTCGACCGGGATGATCTGCTGCCCGGCATGCTGGGAGGCGATGTCGCTGACCGCGTAGATCGGATAGCCGCTGTTGCTCGCCGAACTGTCGGCGGCGGCATCCCGGACCGCCGCGTTGACCCGGTTCGCCGGCGCGGCGACGAACCCGTCGCCGTGGGTGTAGACCGTGTGCCGGTTGACCCAGTGCGACTGGTTGCCGCTGAGCGCCCCCGGCGTCAGTTCCCTGGCCGCGACCACGTAGTCGCGCAGGCGGCCGTCGATGCGGTACCGGTCCAGATCCAGGTGATCGGGGAAGCTGTAGAAGTTCTTCAGCTGCTGCTGCTGGGTGAAGGTCCGCGAGAGCACGCGCGGATCGAGCAGCCGGATATCGGCGATGGTGGTCGCGTCGGCGGCCACGCGCGGTGGCTGCGTGGAGCCGACGCCCGGATACGGCTGATAGTCGACCCGGTCGCCGCCGATCCCGTACGCCTGGCGGGTCGCCGCGATATTGCGTTCGATGTACGGGCTCTCCATGTCGGCGGCATTGGGGCGCACCGAGAACTGTTCGACCACCAGCGGCCAGACACCACCGGCCACGATCGAGGACAGCAGCAGCAGGGCGGCAGCCATCGCCGGGATCCGCAGGTCGCGCAGCACGACCGCGGAGAACACCGCGACGGCGCAGACCAGCGCGATCGCGAACAGGACGAGGCGGGCGGGGAGCACGGCATTGATATCGGTGTATCCGGCGCCGGCGAAGGTCGGTTCCCTGCGCTCGCTCGACAGCAGGATGTACCGGTCGAGCCAATACGCGGCCACCTTCATGAGCAGGAACAGCCCGAGGATCACCGCGAGCTGGACGCGGGCCGCCACGGTGATACCCAGCGATTTGCCGCTGACCCGCAGCCCGCCGAACAGATAATGGGTAGCCAGATTGACCAGGAACGCGAAGATCACCAGGGCGAAGAACCAGCTCAGGACGAGCCGGTAGAACGGCAGATCGAAGACATAGAACCCGATGTCGTGGCCGAACTGGGGATCGTGCACGCCGAATGCCCCACCGCGCAGGAACAGTTGCACCGTCTCCCAGCGCGACTTGCCGATGAGACCGCAGATCAGACCTAGGCCGACGGCGATCCCCAGGCCGAATCGCAGCGGCCACCGCGCCACCACGCGCCGGATTTCGCCCAGCGGATCATCCTCCCGTGCGGGCAGGAACGCCGGACGCGACCGGTACGCCAGCCACATCGCGGTGAAGACGACGACGCTGACGAGCGCGGTGATCACGGCGAACAGCGTGAGCTTGGTGAGCAGCACGGTCGACCAGACAGTGCGGTAGTCGACCTCGCCGAACCACAGCCAATCGATGTAGGTGTGGACGAGGCGCGGCACCACCAGGATGACCACGAAGAACACCGTGACCGACGTCAGCAGCAGGCGAAGACCTCGGGGCAGCTGTCCCGATTCAGTGTCGTCGCGAGCGCTCATCTGCCACTCCCGTGACCACGTCGGGCCGCACGACCGACACTGGCCACCGCCACCGATTCTACCTAGGGAATACGGGCCATCCCGCAGAGCATCGACACCGCCTCCTTGCGCGGATGCGGGCGCCACTCGGTGGGACGCCAGTCGATCACCGAGGTGATGCCGGGGGAGACCAGGTCGAGGCCGTCGAAGAACCGGGCGAACTCCGCGGTCGAGCGGAGCCGGAACGGGACGCCGCTGCGCTCGTTGGCCTCGATGGTCGCTTGCAGGTCCTCGGCGGACAGATGGTCGTCGGTGGCATGGGTCATGGTCAGGTAGCTGCCCGAAGGCAGTGCCGCACAGAGTTGTCCGACCACGTCGTAGGGCTGCATCTCGTCGGTCAGGAAGTGCAGCACCGCGCAGAGCATGAGGGCAACCGGCCGGTCCAGGTCGAGGGTGCCACTCAGCGCCGGGTGCTCGAGGATCGAGGCTGGGTCGCGCAGGTCGGCGTCGATGTAGGCGGTCGCGCCGCTCGGGGAGCTGTCGAGCAGGTCGCGGGCGTGATAGAGGACGATCGGGTCGTTGTCGACGTAGACGACCCGCGATTCCGGGGCGATCGCCTGGGCCAGCTCGTGGACGTTGCCCGCGGTCGGCAGCCCGGTACCGATGTCGAGGAATTGCCGGATGCCTGCCGTGTCGACGAGATACGGGATCGCGCGACGGAGGAATTTGCGGTTCTCCAGGACGGCGAAATGGATCGACGGAAACGCCTCGGCCACCGCGTCGGCCGACTTGCGATCGGCTTCGAAATTGGCACTGCCGCCCAGCCAGTAGTCGTACCGGCGGGCCGGGTGTGGTTTGGTGACATCCACCCGATCAGCGGCGGCTTCGAAGTCCACGGCGCGCGTCCTCTCTCTCGACTACGGTCGTCCCTGTTCAGCCCGACACGAGACCGGTGGTGGCGTTGTCACGTCGCCGCGAAAGGCACGGCCATGCCCCTGCAGTTCAGCCCCTACGACTTCGCTGTCCATGCCGATCCGTATCCGTACTATGCCAGGTTGCGTACCGAGGCCCCCGTCTACCGCAACACGACCGACGACTTCTGGGCGTTGTCGCGACACGCGGACGTCAAGGCGGCGTTGCGCGACTCCGACCGATTCTCGAGCGCCAACGGCCTGCGCATGGAGCCCGCGTTCTGGGGACCGCAGGCGGAGAAGTTCTTCTCCTTCGTGGCGATGGACCCGCCCAAGCACACCAGGATGCGCGAGCTCGTCGTCCGCGCGTTCACCCAGCGCCGGGTGCAGAGCCTCGAACCGCGCCTGCGTGAAATCGCCCGCCGCACACTGGAACCACTGCTCGCGCGCGGCAGCTTCGACCTGATCGCCGACTTCGCTGGCCCGTTCCCGACCGATGTGATCTCCGAACTGGTCGGCGTGCCGGAAGACGATCGTGAGCTGCTGCGCAAGCTCGGCATGGAGATCATGTACACCGACGCGGAGTCGACCGATCTGCGGCCCGAGGCGATGCAGGCGATCGGCGCGCTCGTCGGCTACTACACGGAGCTGACCATCGCCCGTAGCCAGAATCGGACCGATGATCTGCTGTCGGGTCTGCTCGACGCGGCCGACGGCGACGACCGGCTCACCCCCGAGGAGATCGTCGGGGTGCTGATCCTGCTCGTCGGCGCAGGCATCGAGACGGTCATGCTGACCCTGGGCAACGCGTGGCACACCGCCGCGCTGCACCCCGATCAGCGCCGCGCCGCCTTCGACGGCCGGATCGACGACTGGATCGCCGAGTCGATGCGCTACGACCCGGCGACCCAGGGGCAGCTGCGCACCACGACGGTGCCGGTCGAGCTGCACGGGGTGCAGATCCCGGCCGATGCCCGCGTACTGCTGCTCACGGGATCGGCCCACCGCGACGAGTCCGTCTTCGAGAACCCCGACGTCTTCGACCTGGACCGCGACACCAGCGCCTCGCTGGCCTTCGGCGCAGGCCGTCATCACTGCCTCGGGATGAACCTGGCCCAGCTGGAGCTGCGGGTGGCGTTGCAGGAGATCGTCGCCGCGGTGGCCGACTACGAGATCGATACCGGCAATCTGGTGCGCATCCACTCGTCCAACAACCGGGGCTTCGCCTCGCTGCCGACGACGGTGACGCTGCGCTGAGAGCGCACTGGGAACGGCCCGTCCACCATGGTGGACGGGCCGTTCGGTGTTCCCGCCAGGGGCGGGCCCGCGGTTGTGTGACTGCTCCCAAAAACGCGGGGACGCGGTTGCACTGACCCCCGGCGGGCGCCTCGACCCGGCTCTCGACGTGCTGGTGCTCGAGGAGTGGGAGTGCCACCACGTCGAGATGCAGGCGCTGATGACTATCCGCCTACGCTCGAAGTATGGCCGCCGATGTTCGCCGGATCCGGGGTTTCGTCGTCCTGCCGCCGGACGCCCCGGTGACGACGGCGCGCATCGCCGTCGAACTGCGTGACGTGACCTATGCCGACGGCGCGGCACCGCTGATCGCCGAGACCGTGACCGTCGGTGTCGCGATCGAACCCGGCGCGCGGATTCCGTTCGACCTCACGGCACCGGCGAGTCCGGCGGGTACCGCCTTGGGGCTCGCCTGCCAGATAGACCGAGCGGGCGACGGCGTGCTGACCGCCGGGGACCTGGTGTCCACGCAGGCGATTCCGGTGCCGTCGCACGGGTCGGTGTCGGCGGTGATCATCCCGGTGCGCCTGGTCTGAGCCGGCGTGATCGGGTAGCGCGCTACGCGTGAGTCCGGGATGCCATCGGCCCGACACTTCCCTGACAGGCGACGATCCAGAGGAAGTGCGGCCCATGATCATCGAAGACACCGTCCCGGCGAGCGCCGACATGGACGACACCGGCGAATTCCATTCCGGTCCCGAAGCGGGGACGACGCTGATTCCCAGCGCCAACCACGGATTCCGCGAAGTGCCCTACGCGGCCGTCGACGACCTCGCGATCTTCGAAGGCGACATCGTTCTCGGCACGCTCGCCGAGATCGCCGCCCGCCAAGGGCAGGAGGGCATCGCGATCTCGGGTGCGAATTTCCGGTGGCCCAATGCCGTGGTCCCCTACGAGGTCGATCCGGCCCTGCCGGGCCTGCAGCGGATCACCGACGCGGTCGCGCACTGGAATGCCCGCACCAGACTGCGGTTCGTCCCGCGCACCGGCGTCCACGCCGACTATGTGCGGTTCGTGCCGAGCACGGCGAGCCGCTCGCCGGTCGGCAGGCAGGGCGGCATGCAGACCATCGAATTGACCGCGGGCGCGCCGACCGGGACCGTCATCCACGAGATGGGGCACGCGATCGGGCTGTGGCACGAACAGAGCAGGGAGGACAGGGAACGGTTCGTCGAGGTGCGGCTGGCCAATGTGACCGCGGCGAATCGGCACAATTTCGCCCAGCACATCACCGACGGCGACGATATCGGCGGCTACGACTTCGGCTCGATCATGCATTACCCGGCAACAGCTTTCAGCTCCGACGGGCAGGCCACGATCGTGCCGCGGGTGACCCTGCCGCCCGGGGTGACGATGGGGCAGCGCACGGCGCTGTCGGCAGGCGATGTCCAGGCCGCGCACACGATCTACCCGAACTGGTCGGGTGTCGGCGATCGGTGGCGCAGTATCGGCGGCGTATTCCCGCGCACCGCACGGGTTTCCGCGACCGCCCGGCGCGCCGACCATCTCGACCTGTTCATCACCGGCAACGACGGCCGCGTGTACACCTCCTGGTGGCATGCGGGTTCGGAGTGGTCGGGAGCGGGGGACCGCTGGCGCACTATCGGCGGGATCTTCCCGGCGGGCGCCGTGGTGGCCTCGGTGGCGCGGACGTCGAACAACCTCGATGTGTTCACCGTCGGCAACGACGGCCGCGTCTACACCTCGTGGTGGCAGGCGGGTTCGGACTGGTCGGGCATCGGTGATCGCTGGCGCAATATCGGTGGCGTTTTCCCCCGCACGGCAAAGGTTTCCGCGGTCGCGCGTACCGCGAACAATCTCGATCTGTTCATTACCGGCAACGACGGGCGGGTCTACACGTCGTGGTGGCAGCAGGGCAGCGACTGGTCGGGCATCGGGGACCGGTGGCGCAATATAGGCGGCGTGTTCCCGCCGAACGCGCCGGTGGCCTCGGTGGCGCGCACATCGAACATTCTCGATCTGTTCATCACGGGCAACGACGGGCGGGTCTACACGTCGTGGTGGCAGGCGGGTTCGGACTGGTCGGGTATCGGGGATCGCTGGCGCAATATCGGCGGTGTCTTCCCGGCCGGAGCGCCGGTGACGGTGGTGGCGCGGACATCGAGCATTCTCGATCTGTTCATCACCGGCAACGACGGCTGTGTCTACACCTCGTGGTGGCAGGCAGGTTCGGACTGGTCGGGTATCGGGGATCGCTGGCGCAATATCGGCGGTGTCTTCCCGCCCGGAGCGCCGGTCGCCGCGGTGGCTCGCACCTCGACCAATCTCGATCTGTTCATCACGGGCAACGACGGCCGCGTCTACACCTCCTGGTGGCAGGCGGGTTCGGACTGGTCGGGCATCGGCAACCGCTGGCGCAATATCGGCGGGGTCTTCCCCGTCGGCGGGCCGGTGGCGGCCGTGGCCCGCAGCGCGGGCGAACTGGACGCGTTCACCACCGGCAACGACGGCCGGGTCTACACCTCCTGGTGGGAGCAGTAGCCACCGCCACCGATGCCGGTCACGGGAATTCGAGTGGTCGACTACTCGTGATCGGCACCGGGCACCACGCTCACCCTGAGAACGCCAGCTGCATACTTCTCCGGGCGAGGTGACCCATGGATACCGACAGCGCAACACGCACCGCCGCATGGCGCGAACAGATGGACGCCGCGGCACGGCGCTTCGCCAGGAGCGCCGAGGAACGCGACGAGGTGACCCGCAAACGCAAGGCGACCGAATCCGATGTCGTCGACACCGACGAACAGATCATCGCCCGCGCCGACCGGCTGTTCACCAGCGGCGAAGTGCCCGTGCAGGCGGCGGTCGACCTGGGCAGACAGGAACCGCTCGACACCATCGGGTCGCTGGAACGCATCATCGGCTTCGCCAACGACCTCCAGGCCGTCAACTTCCTGACCCGCGGCGCCCGCGCGGCGGCCGCCGTCGCCCGGATCACCCTGACCCACAACAGCCGTGAGGTGCCGATGGGCACCGGTTCGCTGGTGTCACCGCAACTGTTGCTCACCAACAACCATGTGCTGCCGACGGCGGACAAGGCCGAGTCGGTCGTGATCGAGTTCGGCGCCGAGGCCGGTATCGACAATCAGCACACCCCGGTGACGAAGTATCGGCTCGCGCCGAACGACTTGTTCGTCACGAACAAGCATCTCGACTACACGCTGGTGCGGGTGGCGCCGGGACCCGACGGGGTCGCCCCCGGCGCGACATTCGGCTGGAACCGGTTGATCGCCGACACCGGCAAGATCGTGGTCGGCGAGGCGATGAACGTCATCGGTCACCCGCAGGGCAGGCTCAAGGAGATCTCGATCCGCGACAACCGGCTCGACCTGCAACTGGACGACTTCCTGCACTACACCTCCGACACCGAACCGGGCAATTCCGGCTCGCCCGTCTTCAACGATCAGTGGGAGATGGTCGCGCTGCACCACGCGGGCGTCCCGAAGAAGGACGACACAGGCCGGATGCTGCGCAAGGACGGCAAGGTCTGGCAGAGCGGCGACGGCGACGACGCGATCCACTGGGTAGCCAACGAGGGCGTCCGGGTGAGCGTGCTGTTGCGGGATCTCGGCAAGCAATCGTTCGATCCGGCGCAGCGAAGGCTCCTCGACGAACTCGGGCCCGACGCGGGTTTGTCGGCCGAAACCGTGGTCGCCGACGTGACAGCGCCTGCGCCACAGCATATCTCGGCAGTCGAGGCGGCGGTGGTGCGCGGCGTGCAGGGCAGGCCGAGCGCGTTCGGCGGGCGGCGCAGTGTGGTGTTCCTGCACGGGCGCAGTCAGCAGGGCCGCGACCCGGCCGACCTGCGGCGCGCCTGGACCGCCGGACTGAACAAGGGCCTCACCCTCGCCGACCTGAGCCCGATCGACCCCGCCGACGTCCACTTCCCCTTCTACGGCGACCAGCTCGTCGCGAGCCTGGGCGCGCGGGAATCGGTCGTCGACACCGGCTCGGAGCTCTACGAGAGCCTGGTCGCCGAGGCGGCGCGGCGCGCGGGCATGCCCAGCGCCGGTGACGTCGCCACCGATCCGATCGCGGAGGAACGGTTCGGCGGGTTCGGCTCGGTCGTCCTCGGCCGGGTGCGCGACCAGCTCGGGTGGATCGCCGCGCGCAGTGGCCTCGATTCGCTGCTCATCGGGGCAATTTTCAAGGATGTCGCCGCCTATCTGGACGACGAGCGGGTGCGTAAGGGCGTGCTCGACACCGTGCTCGCCGACATGCCTGTCGGCGGCGAGGTGATCCTGGTCAGCCACAGTCTGGGCACCGTCGTCGCGATGGACCTGCTCACCCAGCTGCCACGGGAACTGGACGTGCGCCTGCTGGTGACGGCGGGCAGCCCACTGGGCCTGGACGGGGTCTACGGCAAGCTGCTCAGCGGCGGCGCGAGCAGGCCAGAACGGGTCGGTGAGTGGCTCAACACCTGGTATGCCGGTGATCCGATCGCCATCGGCTGCCCGCTGCGCCCGGCGTGGGGCAACGACCTGCGGGATCTCCCCGTCGACAACCCCAAGGAACGGGCGCACGACATCGCCGAATACCTCGCGCACGCGGCGGTGGCGGCGACGATCGGACGGACACTGTCCGCCTGAGGCGAGCCGGTGCGGTGTTGCGGATGTGGGGTAGTGCGTTACGCGTTCGGACGGGCCGGTCTGCGCGAGATGATCGTTGCGCAGGGTTTCTCCACATGGTTCGAAAGGACAGGGAGATGGTGGTTTCGGAGATGGAAGACGCGGTCCTGGCAGCCAGCCCGGATACCGCAGAGGAACTGTTCGAGGAGACGAAATCGCAGGCCGGTTATCGCGACAACGGCGTCGGGATCAGGGGAGTCGGCCACCGGAATGTCTCGTCCATCTTCTGGGCGCAGCGCGTGCTGCACACCCATGGCACCGGCGCCTGGGTGTTCGGATTCCCGAACACCCAGGTCGGGGCCGACAGCCAGGTATCGGTCACCATGACCGAGCTGGATGTCAACGGCATCCCGTTTCTCGGACACGCGACGATGCAGGTCCGCAATGTCGTCCCGCATGCCGACGGCACCATGACGGTGCGGTACCACGTCGGCTGGGACGCCAACCTCAGGGTGCTGTTCAACTTCATCATCGTGAACTGACGACACCGCACTACTCGGCGCGCACCGACCCAGCCGCTGTCAGCGCGCCGAGTACCTGTTCGGTCTTGGCG
The DNA here is from genome assembly GCF_042728775.1 of Nocardia sp. NPDC060259. Lineage (NCBI taxonomy): Bacteria > Bacillati > Actinomycetota > Actinomycetes > Mycobacteriales > Nocardiaceae > Nocardia > Nocardia sp. NPDC060259. The sequence goes on along the minus strand of NZ_JBHXAY010000004.1, from coordinate 66,644 downwards.
GGCCCGGTCGCGATGGACAGGCCGTGCCCGCGCACGGCGGCGTGGAGCCGGCGCTGTACCTCGAGGGCGCGCGCATGCAGTTCCGCCGGTGATTCACCGGGCACGGGCGTCACCGTGAGCGCCAGCTCGAACAGGTCGAGGCCGCCGACGGTCCAGCGTTCGGCGTCGACCTCGAGGCCGCCGAGGTGCACCTTCGTCCACCTAGTCGACGCGACCGGACCCATCGCCCGCAGGTGCTCGACCGCGACCCCGGGGGGCGTGCAGCTCACCACGAACTGGCGCTGAGCGGAGTCGAGGGCCTCGGTGACGTCCTCACCGCGCAGCGCGCCCACCCGCAGCGAGCCGGGTGGGCGTTTGCTCACCACCGAGGCCGACAGCACCCGCTCCTCGCCGCACCAGTCGCCCTTGATGCGGTACCGCACCGCCTCGTCGGTGAACGCCGACGCCCAGCGGCCCATCAGCTGCGATTGCTCGCACGGCCGCAGCGTCACGGTCAGGTCGTCGCGCTCGCCGCTACGCAGCCGGATGGCGATCCGTCCGGTCAGGGCAGGCGCATCGCAGGCATCAGGGCGAGGAGGTTCGGCGAACCACACGTCGCGGCTGATCGCGGCGGCGTTCGTACACCCCAGCCGGGTTTGTGCGTCGACGAGATCACCGTCGAGATTGACCTTGATTTCGATCGGAGTAGTCACCTGAGCAGCGTGACCCATCGACCCGCTGCCTGGCGCGCGTAATTCGCTACTCGATTGCCGGGAGTCGCCGCGGCGGCCCCGCGTGTGACCGCACCCGATGGGCGAGTAGTCCACTACCCGTGACAGGGGCCTGCCCGTGCCGGACACTGATTTCCGACCAGTTCTCGTACGCCGCGGTTCGAGCCAGCCACGTGGAGGTTCTCGATGGTCAAGACGACTCCGTTTGTCACCCGTTTGGCGGTCGGGGCCGCCGAAGCACTGGATCGGCGCATCGGCTGGTTCCGCTTGCCGCCGCCGCTGGGGCTGGCCGTCCTGGTCGGGCTGCGCAGCCGGCTTCGCGCGCAGAATCTCTTCGACACCGGCGGGCATCCGGGCGGACCGCTGCCACCGGACGAGGCAGGCGAGCACCACGGCGCGCGCACCGTCGACGGCGCCTACAACAACCCCGCCGACCCGAGGACAGGATCGGTCGGCTGCCGGTTCGGGCGCAACTTCCCGCTCGAGCACACCCACCCGGAGGACTCCGCGCGGATTCTGGAACCCAACCCGCGCCTGATCAGCACCCAACTGCTGACCCGCGACCGGTTCCAGCCCGCCACGACCCTGAATCTGCTGGCGGCGGCCTGGATCCAGTTCGAGGTGCACGACTGGTTCGACCACGACGACGCCGACACCGAGCCGTTCACGGTGACACTGGACGCGCGGGATCCGTGGCCGGACCCGCCGATGACGATCCCGCGCACCGCCTCGGTGCCCAGCCCCGAACCGGGCGGTCCGCCGACCTACGTCACGGTGGAGAGCCACTGGTGGGACGCCTCCCAGATCTATGGCAGCACAGCCGAATTCGCGGCCGCCATGCGATCGGGCAAGGGCGGCGAACTCGTCATCGACGAACTGGGCCTGCCACCATTGGACGCGGAAAGCCTGATCGCCTTGTCGGACGCGGCGGCCAACGCCTGGGTCGGACTGGCCCTGCTGCATTCGCTGTTCCTGCGCGAACACAATGCCATCTGCCGTCGCCTGAGCCGTCGCTATCCCGACCTGGACGACCAACAGCTCTACGACACCGCACGTCTGGTCAACTCGGCCCTCATGGCGAAGATCCACACCGTCGACTGGACACCGGCCGTCATCGCGCATCCCACCACCGTCGCGGCCATGCGCGCCAACTGGTTCGGCGTGCTCGGCGAGCGGGTGGCCCGCCGGTTCGGCAGGCTCGCCGGCAACGAAGTGCTGTGCGGCATACCGGGATCCGCGGTCGACGACCACGGCGTGCCGTTCTCGCTGACCGAGGAATTCGTCTCCGTATACCGGATGCATCCGCTCATCCCCGACGAACTCGTCGTCCGCAGCCTCGCCGACGACAGCGTCCTGGCCGAGTATCCGCTCCCGGAGCTGGGCGTCGCCCACATTCGCGAACGCCTCGCCGAGACGCCGATGGACACGCTGCTCTACTCGTTCGGCCGCGCCAACCCCGGCGCGCTGACCCTGCACAACTATCCACGGCACCTGCAGAACCTCACCCGCCCCGGGCATCCGCTGCTCGACCTGGCGACCGTCGACATCCTGCGGGTCCGCGAGCGGGGCGTGCCGCGCTACAACGAATTCCGCAAGCAGCTGCGACTGCCGCCTGCCGCCTCGTTCGACCAGCTGACCGACAACCCGCAGTGGGCCCGCGAACTCGAGCAGATCTACGGTGACGTGGACGACGTCGACCTCATGATCGGGCTCTACGCCGAGCCCAAGCCGCCCGGTTTCGGCTTCAGCGACACCGCGTTCCGGGTGTTCGTGCTGATGGCGTCGCGGCGGCTGTCCGCCGACCGGTTCTTCACCACCGACTTCCGGCCCGAGGTCTACACCGAGGCGGGCATGGCGTGGGTGCGCGACAACTCGATGCGCAGCGTCCTGCTGCGCCACTTTCCCACGCTGGCGCCCGCGCTCGACGGCGTCGCGAATCCGTTCGCGCCGTGGAGGAGCCGACGATGACCTACCTGCGCTACCGCGACGATATCGAACACCCGCGGCCCGACGAAGAGCAGGACATCGACAAGATCATCGCGGTCCTGCGCGACAACAACGAACGCGCCTACCGCAAGTACAAGCGCGGCTTGCGCGACGCGCACGCCAAGAGCCACGGCATCCTGCGCGGCGAGCTGACCGTGCCCGCCGGCCTGCCACCCGAACTGGCACAGGGCCTGTTCGCCACTCCGGCCAGGTTCCCGGTGATCGCCCGGCTGTCGAGTACCTCCGGCGTGATCCGCAGCGACCAGCTGCGCGGTGTCCGCGGGCTGGGGATCAAAGTGCTCGGCGTGCACGGGCCGCGGGCGTTGCCCGACGACGAGGCAACCACGCAGGACCTCATCATGGTCACCCACCGGGAATTCCTGTTCGCCGACGCGCACGCCTACCTGACGAAGGGCATGCCGACCGCCTGGATGCTCGCGCGGTTGCCCGACCCGGTATTGCAGACCGGCAGTAGCGTTCTCGCCGCCCTGGACCAGCACGTGCTGCGGCGGATCGGCCGGGGGGTGCCCCCGAACCTCGGCGTCTTCATCGCGCCCAACACCCACATCCTGGGCGAGACGTTCTACACCTCGGCGCCCGTGCGCTACGGCGACTACGTGGCCAAGCTGCTCTATGTTCCCGTGTCGCCGGAAGTCGTCGCGTTGCAAGGACAACCGGTGAGTGCAGAGTCGGGAGTGAACGTCCATCAAAACTCCGTCATCGACTTCTTCGCCTCGCACAGCGCCACGTACGAGCTGCGCGCGCAACTGTGCACCGACACCGCAACCATGCCGATCGAGGACGCCACCGTGCCGTGGCCGGAAGACGCATCGCCGCACCGCACCGTGGCGACCATCCGCTTCGACATCCAGGATCCCTATACGCCCGAACGGCGTGCCTACGGCGATGATGTGCTGTCGTTCAACTCCTGGCGCGGTCTCGACGCGCACCGTCCGCTCGGCTCGATCAACCGGCTCAAGCAGCGCGTCTACGAGGCGTCGAGCAACTTCCGCCACGACGTCAACAACGCGCCCCGGCTCGAGCCACGCGACGCCACCGAACTGCCGCGATGACCATCGCCGTCCCCGTCCGTCCAGCCCGGAAATTAGTTGCACCTGCACAGATTCGTTGTGACACGGCCGGGCGGGAACTAGAATTTTGCTGTATGGGCGAACTGTGGCAACTGCTTCATCGCCCCGCCGAATACGACGCCGTCCGTACAGCTTTGACCAACGGCAACACCGGTGGTGTCGTGCTCGTCGGCGCCGCCGGAATCGGCAAGACCACCCTGGCGCGGCTCGTCACCTCCGTGCTGCCGAATCCTGTGCGCTGGGCGGCATGTACCGCCTCGTCCCAGGCCATTCCGCTGGGCGCGTTCGCGCCCTGGATCGCCGCGTCGGCCTCACGCGACCCGCTCGCGCTGCTGCACTCGGCGCGGGAGAATCTGCTCGCCGACCCCGGCACCGTGATCGGCGTCGACGACGCCCACCTCCTCGACACACTGTCCGCGACGCTGGTGCACCAGATCGCCGTGGATCGCAGCGCCCGCATCGTCGCCACGGTCCGCACCGGGGAAACCGTGCCGGACGCGGTCACCTCACTGTGGAAGGACGGCTACCTCGAACGCATCGAGCTGACGCCACTGACCAAACAGCAGTGCGTCGCCCTGGTCGAGACCGTCCTCGGCGGCACCCTGGAAGGGCTCAGCGCCGACGTCATGTGGGAATCCTCCGGTGGTAACCCGCTGTTCCTGCGCAATATGGTCGAGGGCGCGGTCGAGGCGCGCACCCTGACCGACACCGATGGCGTCTGGCAGCTGCGCGGGCCGACCGCGGTGCCGTCGGGGCTGGTCGAGCTGCTCGAGGAGCGGCTGACCAGGGCAGGTGAGCCGGTGCTCGAGGCACTGCGGATGCTGGCCGTCTACGAACCGCTCGACATCGACATCCTGACCGAGCTGGTCGGGGTGGGGGCCGTCGACACGGCCGAGCTCACCGGCATGATCCGGGTCTGCCGACACGGCCCGACGGTCGACGTCCGGTTCAGCCATCCGCTGCTCGGCGAGGTGATCCGCCGCCGGGTCGGCACCGCCGCGGCCCGTAGGCAGCGCGGCCGCATCGTCGAGACACTGCGCGACCGCGATCTGAGCACGCCCGCGCATCGGATCCGGCTGGCGCAGCTGTGTATCGACAGCGATCAGCCGATCGACATCGTCGTGCTGATCAACGCGGCCAAGGACGCGGTGGCCATGTCCAACCTGCCGCTGGCCGAACGCCTCGCGCGCGCCGCGTGCGAGCGCTGCGGCGGGCTGCGCGCGGCCGAACTGCTGTCGCGGGCACTGCTGTGGCAGGGCAGGCCGCACGAAGCCGACGAGATCCTGGCCCGCTTCGACCCCGACCGCCTCGATCCGCTGCAACTCGTCCAGTGGGGCGTGCTCAGGGCGGGCCTGCAGTTCTGGTCGCTGGGCGATGTCACGCGTGCCCGTGACCTGCTCGACCTGCTCGCCGCCCGGGTGGAGTATCCCGCGCTGCGGCTGACGGTCGATGCCTTCGGCGCGGCGATGGCGGTGCACGAGAGCCGGATCGCCGTCGGTATCGAGACCGCCGAGCGCGTCATCGCCGACCCGGATTCACCGTGGCAGGCTGTCGATTTCGCCGCCTTCGCGCTCGGTCTGGCGATGCCGGTGGCCGGACGCGGCGCCGATTTCGCGCCGATCGCGGCCCGGATCACCGCCGAGCAGAAGTCCACCGACGGCATCGTCCGGGTCATGGTGAGGTACGGCGACGTGCTGGCACTGACGACCATCGGCGAGCTCGACCGCGCCGAGCAGCGGGCTTCCGAGTACCGGGAGTTCTCCTCGGCGGGCCAGTTCATCGGGTGGGCGATCGCCAGGATCGCGGTCGCCGTCGTCGCCACCTATCGCGGCCGGTTCCGGGAAGCGATCACCGCCTTCGAACAGGCGCTGGCGGCGCTCAACGCCGAAAGCTCCCTGGCGTGGAAGCTGCCTGCCCGGCTGCTGCTGGCGCGGGCCTATGCGGCGCTGGGCGAGGTCGAGCAGGCCGAACGAGTTCTCGCCGATGCCGAGGAACACCGCGGCGCCCACATGGCTCTGCACGAGCCACAGCGGTTGATCGCGCGCGCCTGGGTGGCCGCCGCCGAGCACAGCCAGCACGCGGCGATCGAGCTGGCCCGCAAGGCGGCCGACCTCGCGCACCGCACCGGCCAGTACGCCCTGGAGGCCGAGGCGCTGCATCATGCCGCCCGCTTCGGTGACCGCACCGTCGCCACCCGGCTGGCGACGGTCGCCGCCCGCATCCAGGGGCCGGCCGCGGGCATCTACGCTCGCCATGCCGCCGCCTTCGCCCATGCCGATACGCGCGAGCTGGCCGCCGTCAGCCTCGAATTCGAGACCACCGGCCTGCTGCTGGCCGCCGCCGACGCGGCAGCGCAGGCCGTCCCGATCCACGACCACGCGGGCCAGCGCCGCCCCAGCGCCCAAGCCGCCGCCCGCGCCCAGGCCTTGGCCGCCCGCTGCGACGGCGCCTGCACCCCGGCCATCACCGCCGCCGCGCGCCCGCTCCCGATCACCGAACGGGAACGCGAGATCGCCGCGCTCATCGGTCGTGGACTGTCCAACCGTGCCATCGCCGAACGGCTCTGCGTCTCCGTGCGCACCGTCGAAGGTCATATCTACCGGGCCTGCATCAAGCTCGACGCCTCCGATCGCGAACAACTCGCGAAGCTGATCTGAAGCGCCGTGGCTGTCGCGACTGACCGTCCGCAGGAAGCGATGTCGCGCCGACGCCAGCGAAACATCGTGGGCGCCATACTGATCGCCTGCGCGGCGACTTCCTGCACGAGCGACGAGCCCACTGGTCGAGCACCGCTCACGGCGATCGTCACCGCTCCCGCACCGAGCGTGCCCTCCGGTGACCCCGACCTGGGCGCTCCCGAGCAGGTGGCACGCGGGATCGACGTCCCGTGGGGCCTCGCCTTCCTGCCCGACGGCACGGCGCTGGTGGCCGAACGAGATTCCGGGCGAATTCTGCGCGTGGCGCCGGGCCGAGAACCGGAGTTCTTCGCCGAGGTGCCCGGCGTGGTCGCGCGCGGCGAGGGTGGACTGCTCGGCCTCGCCGTCGCCCCTGACTATGACCGAACCCGGTATGTCTACGCGTATTTCACCGCCGAGGACGACAATCGCATCGTGCGGTTCCGGCCAGGAGAACCGGCAGAGGTCGTGTTCGGCGGAATCGCGAAGGCGGGCAACCACAATGGCGGCCGCATCGCCTTCGGGCCCGACGGCATGCTCTACGTCGGCACCGGCGACGCCGGCCGGAGCGGGCTGTCCCAGGACGCCGCGAGCCCCAACGGCAAGATCCTGCGGATCACCCCCGACGGCGCACCGGCGCCGGGCAATCCGACCCCCGGCTCGCCGGTCTACAGCCTCGGCCACCGCAATGTGCAAGGTCTGGCCTGGGACGGCACGGGCGCGCTCTACGCCGCCGAGTTCGGCCAGAACCGGGTGGACGAGCTCAACCTGATCGAGCCGGGCCGCAACTACGGCTGGCCCGAGGTCGAGGGATCCGGCGGTGCGAGCAGTGGTCTCACCGACCCCCTGCTCACCTGGTCGACCTCGGAAGCCTCGCCCTCCGGCATCGCGATCGCGGGGAACACGCTCTATGTAGCCGCTCTCCGCGGTGAAAGACTCTGGACCGCAACTGTATCCAACGGCACCGCCACGAATCCCCGCGATGTTCTCGATGATTCCTACGGCAGACTGCGCACCGTCGCCGTGGCACCGGACGGCGCACTCTGGCTCACCACCTCGAACACCGACGGCCGCGGCGACATTCGTGACGGGGACGACCGTATCCTCCGCTTCCCGGCCCGCTGATCGTTGCGGACTTCGGTACTACCCTGCGGGCAAGGCCTCGCCGAATCCCCGGTCGGCCATCCATCGAAGGAGTTTCCCGATGCCGGACAGTCCCGCGTTGGTTCCCGCCGACCCGGCCGTGCTGCATCCGATGCCAGGCCAGCCGCGCGTGGTGCTGCTGAAACCGCTGGTCACCTCGCCGTTGATCGAGGTCGGGGAGTTCTCCTACTACGACGACCCCGACGATCCGACGGCATTCGAGACGCGCAACGTCCTCTACCACTACGGGCCGGAGAAGCTGATCATCGGGAAGTTCTGCGCCCTTGGCACGGGCGTGCGTTTCATCATGAACGGCGCCAACCACCGCATGGACGGCCCGTCGACGTTCCCCTTCCCGACCATGGGCGGCTCGTGGTCGGATCATGTCGATCTGCTCACCGGCCTGCCGAGCCGCGGCGACACCGTCGTGGGTAACGACGTCTGGTTCGGCAACGGCGCGACGGTGATGCCCGGCGTGCGGATCGGGCACGGCGCGATTATCAGCACCGGTTCCGTTGTCACCTCCGACGTGCCCGACTACGGCATCGTCGGCGGAAATCCGGCCCGCCTCATCCGATCTCGCTACAGCGACGAGGACATCGCCCGCCTGCTCGCCGTCGCCTGGTGGGACTGGCCGCTCGACCACATCACCGCGCAGGTGCCGACGATCATGTCGGGCAGCATCGCCGACCTCGAAGCCGCCGCACCGCAGCGCTGATCCGCCGCGGTGGGGCTACGCGTTGCCGATCTGTTCGACGTAGCCGGTGCCGCTGATCGCTGTGCCACGGAACGTCCCGGTGTAGCGGTAGCTGCCGACGTAGCCGCCGGTCATGCCGTAGATGTAGTCGTCGTTGGCGACCGCGTCGATGTGGATCAGCGGTCCGCCGTTCTCGTCGTCGACAGCCCAGGTGAACGCGGTGCCCAGGGTCATCTCCCGGCCGGCCGGGGTGTGGCGGGGCGTCGGTTCGCGCTCGGTGATCCGGTAGTGGTAGCCGTCCTCGTAGACCCCGCCATGGTCCTCGCGGGACCGGACGTAGACGGCCTGCTGCAGGGGAACACCCAGCGGCCCACGGACTTCCACCATCAGCACCTGGGTGTCGGCGTCGATATTGATGATCTGGTAGGTGAAGAAGCCGATGAACAGATCCACCGCGACGGCGCGGGCGTATTCGAGCGTGCTGAGTCCGGACAGGTCGTAGCGCGTGCCGTGATGCTCGACGGTGCCCTCGTACTCGCACAGCAGCGACCAGTGGTCGTACAGCCCGCCGCGTAGCTTCGCGAAATGCGCGACCTTGTCGGTGGCGCGGACTCGCAGATCCGCCCGGAACTCCGGATTGCGATAGGCGACAGTGAAATGAGGGTAGGTGCCCTGCATCGCGAAGTCCGCACCGAAGCGGATCACGCTCGCATCGGGCGCCAGTTGCAGGTCGCGCTCGACCTGAAAGCCGCGGAACTGGCCGGGAAACCGGACCGCGGTGCCTGCCAGCAGGTTGGCGGTATCGGCATCGGAGGTCTCGATCAGCTGCGCGTTGCGGAAGGCCTTGACCTTCGGCTGCCCGATCACGGTGATGAAGTCCAGGAAATTCAGCGGTGCGGGCAGACCGGGGAACATGAGTCCGTAGTGGACGGTGCGATGGCGCCCGCGCGGCGGATGGAACGGGGTGCTCGGGTCGAAGGGGGTGCCGCTCAGTGCGTGCGAGCCGGAGACGGTGCGTTGCAGGCCGTGGAGCAGGGGAGTCGTTATCGCCATGGTGGATCAGGGCCTTTCGCGGAAGGGACGAGCGCGGCACTCGTGCTGACCAAGTGGAAAATTACTTGTTGGTCAATTCCGATGTCAACCATCGATCCGGTGGGCGCGAAGATCTCGCACCCGCAATTGACCAGCGGTCTGGGCGCGGTAAATTTCCGATCAGCGGCTGTGGGTCAACGCGGTGGCGGAAGGGAGACGGTGATGGGCACTGCCGGGACGAAAGGTGTGCCGCGAGCCGAGCGGGAACAACAGCTCCTCGACATCGCAGGCGAGCAGATCAGCCACGCGGGCTACGCCGGGCTGTCCCCCGGTGCCGTCGCGGCCGCGGTCGGAGTGTCGAAACCCCTGGTATTCCACTACTTTCACAGCAAGGAAGGCCTGTACGCCGCGTGCGTCGAGCGGGCGGCCGACACCGTGTGCGGGGCCATCGAGTCGGTGTTCGACGGGTCGCCCGGAATCGCGATGGCCGAACGCACACTCGAGGTCGTCATCGGTGTCCTCGCCCGGCGACCGCACGATTGGAACGTGCTGCTCGACACCTCGCATCCGGTGCACGGCGTCGCCGCCGACGCCGCGCACCAGGCCCGGCGGCGCATCGCCGATCAGGCCCAGCGCGGCGCCGCCGCCTTGCTCGCGGAGCGTGGAATCACCGACGCCGCCGACCTGTCCGCGCTCACCGACGTCTGGATGGGCGTGGTGACGGCCATGGTGAACTGGTGGCTGCGACACCCGGACGAAAGCGCGGACGCGATGATCGCCCGCTGCCGACGGCTCATGGGTGCGCTGTTCTGGAGCGGACCGGCCGACGGCCAGTCACCGGCGTAACCGGGAAAACGCCGCCTTCAGAGCGCGCCTGCCAGGTCGTCGAGCAGGCGCCGCTTGGACCTGGCGCCGACGACGGTCCGCACCGGGATGCCGTCGCGGAACAGCATCAGGGTCGGCATCGACAGCACGGCGTAGTCCGCCGTGGTCCGCGGATTGGCGTCCACGTCGATCTTGACGATCGCCATCCGGCCCGCTTCCTCGTTGGCCAGCTCGTCCAGCACCGGCTCGATCATCTTGCACGGTGGGCACCACGCGGCGGTGAACTCGACGAGCACCGGCAGGCCGGCATCGAGCACCTCGCGCGCGAATGTCACATCGGTCACGGTGGCGACGGTCTTGGTCATGGTCTCTCCTCGGTGGCCGGGGCCGGAAAATCGCCCCGATGACGCGACGGTAGGGATTGACCTCGACGTCAAGGCAAGTCGTGCGGAGCTATTGAGTCGGTTGTCCAGGAGTCCGGCCGACGAGCAGCGGCGATAGCGCTGACCGGCCCGACGATGCCAACTTCCATCTATACGTGCCGGTAACCCTCGGACGCTGTTCACATATACGGAGTAGAGGTGCACACTGCCCTTGAACCGGAGTTCGAATTCGCACCCGTCCCGGGCAACGTCCTAGGTAATGGAAAGGAGTCGGCGAGTGTTCAGCCGCATCGCCATCGTCAACAGGGGAGAGGCCGCAATGCGGCTCATCCATGCCGTCCGTGATCTGGCAGCGGCGACCGGGCTACCGATCGAAACGGTCGCCCTCTACACCGACGTCGACCGCAACGCCACGTTCGTCCGGTCGGCCGATATCGCCTACGACCTCGGTCCGGCCTCGGCGCGCCCGTACCTGGATCTCAAGGTGCTCGAGAAGGCACTGGTCGCCACCAAGGCCGACGCGGCCTGGGTCGGCTGGGGCTTCGTCGCCGAGGACCCGGCCTTCGCCGAACTGTGCGAGCACATCGGCGTCACCTTCATCGGCCCGAGCGCGGACGCCATGCGCAAGCTGGGCGACAAGATCGGCGCCAAGCTGCTGGCCGAAGAGGTCGGCGTACCCGTCGCGCCGTGGAGCCGGGGCGGGGTCGACACGGTCGAGGACGCCATCACGGCAGCCACCGAGATCGGCTACCCGCTGATGCTGAAGGCGACCGCGGGCGGCGGCGGCCGCGGTATCCGCATGATCACCAACGAAGCCGAACTCGTCGACGCCTATGAGCGCACCCGCCAGGAGGCCGCGCGGGCCTTCGGCAGCGGCGTCGTGTTCCTGGAGCGCCTGGTCACCGGCGCCCGCCACGTCGAGGTGCAGGTGATCGCCGACGGTCAGGGCACCGCGTGGGCGCTCGGCGTCCGCGACTGCTCGGTGCAGCGCCGCAACCAGAAGGTCATCGAGGAGTCGGCCTCACCGGTCCTGAGCCCCGAGCAGGCCGCCGAACTGAAGGCCTCGGCCGAGCGCCTTGCCGTCGCGGTCGGCTACCGCGGCGCGGCGACCGTCGAGTTCCTGTACCACCCGGGTGAGCAGCTCTTCGCGTTCCTCGAGGTCAACACCCGTCTGCAGGTCGAGCACCCGATCACCGAGTGCACCACCGGTTTCGACCTCGTCCAGGCCCAGCTGTCGGTGGCCTCCGGTGGCAAGCTCGAGGGCGAACCGCCCGCCGAGCGCGGCCACGCCATCGAGGCGCGGCTCAACGCCGAGGACCCCGACCGCGACTTCGCGCCCGCACCGGGCCGCATCGTGCGCCTCGACCTGCCCGCCGGCCCCGGCATCCGCGTCGACACCGGCGTCAGCGAGGGCGACACCATCCCCGCCGACTTCGACTCGATGATCGCCAAGATCATCGCCTACGGCCGCGACCGCGACGAGGCGCTGGGCAGGCTGCGCCGCGCGATGGCGCAGACCAGGGTCGTCATCGAAGGCGGCGCGACGAACAAGAGCTTCGTCCTGGACCTGCTCGACCAGCCCGAGGTGATCGACGCCAGCGCCGACACCGGCTGGATCGACCGGGTGCGCAGCGAGGGCCGCCTCGTCACGCATCGCCACTCCGCCATCGCGCTGGCCGCCGCCGCGATCGACGCCTACGAGGACGACGAGCGGGTCGAGCGGCACCGGCTGATCTCGACCGCCTCCGGTGGTCGTCCGCAGGTGCAGCACGAGAGCGGGCGCCCGCTCGATCTCAAACTGCGCGGCGCGAGCTACCGGGTCCGCGTCGCCCGCATCGGCGCGCACCGCTTCCGCGTCGGCATCGAGGCAGGGACCGAGCTGGTCACCGCCGACGTCGACCTCGAGCGGTTCGATCTGCACACCGGCCAGATCGTCGTCAACGGCAGCCGCTACCGCCTGGTCACCGGCACCCACGGGCCGACCCATGTGATCGACGTCGACGGCGTGACCCACCGGATCAGCCGCGACGAGGGCGGCGTCGTCCGCTCGCCCGCGCCCGCGCTGGTCGTCGGCACCCCGGTCGAGGTCGGCGCCGAGGTCGAGGCAGGCGCCGCGGTGCTCGTGCTGGAGAGCATGAAGATGGAGACGGTGCTGCGCGCGCCGTTCCGCGCCCGGCTGAAGGAGTGCGCGGTCTCGGTCGGCACCCAGGTCGAGACCGGCGCGCCGCTGCTGCGCCTGGAACCGCTCGCCGACGAGGACGACGAGGCCGCCGAGACCGAAACGGCAGGCACCGTCGAGCTCGATCTGCCCAGCGAGCCCGCGCCGCGGCAGACGCACGAGCGGCTCGCCCGCGGCCTGCAGGACCTGCGGAGTCTGCTCCTCGGCTTCGACGTGGATCCGCACGACGACCGCCGCGTGCTCGACGACTACCTCACGGCCCGCCGCGAATCCGTCGCCGCCAACCACCGGCCGCTGGCCGAGGAGCTCGAACTCGTCGAGGTGTTCGCCGATCTCGCCGCGCTGAGCCACAACCGCTCGGCCGACGACGAACCCGGCCAGAGCCACGTGCACAGCGACCGCGAGTACTTCCACACCTACCTGCAGAGCCTCGATGCCGATCGGGCCGGTCTGCCGGAGCCATACCGCGCCAAGCTCGCGCAGGCACTCGGCCAGTACGGCGTCACCGAGCTGGACCGCACGCCCGACCTGGAATCCGCGGTCTTCCGGATCTTCCTCGCCCAGCAGCGCCCCGCCGACACCGTCGAGGTCATCACGACGCTGCTGCGGGAGTGGCTGCGCGAGCCGATGCCCGATCAGGTGCTGCGCGAACCCGTCGGCCTGACCCTGGAACGCCTTGTCGTGGCCACCCAGGTGCGTTTCCCGGTGATCGCCGACCTGTGCCGCGGCCTGGTGTACGGCTGGTACGGCCAGCCGCTCCTGCGCCGCAACCGTGCCCGTGTCTACACCAATGTCCGCAGGCACCTGACGCATCTGGACGCGCACCCGGATACGGCCGATCGCGCCGAGCGCATCGCCGACATGGTGCGCAGCACCGAGCCGCTGGTGCGGCTGCTCGGCCAGCGGCTCGAGCGCGACAAGCCCGACCACACCCCAATGCTCGAGGTGCTGACCCGCCGCTACTACGGCAACAAGGGCGTCACCGGCGTCCACACCGAGCACGTCGGTGGCTGCGCCTTCGTCGTCGCCGAGCGTGACGGCGCGAGCCTGGCCTCGGCCGCGGTGAGTTTCGACGCGCTCGGCACCGCGCTGAGCGGGCTCGGCGAGCTGGCGAGCGGGGCGGCCTCGGTCGACGCCGACATCTACCTCAGCTGGGTAGCCCAGCCCGAGGACTCCGACGCGATGGCGGCGGCGCTGCAGGAAGTCCTCGCCGCGCACCAGCTGCCCCCGCAGGTGCACCGGATCACGGCCACGGTCGCGGGCAGCAACGGCGCGGTCATGCACCACCACTTCACCTTCCGCCCCTCGGCCACCGGAATGGCCGAGGAGCGGCTGATCCGCGGCCTGCACCCCTACATCGCGCAGCGGATGCAGATGGAGCGGCTGCGCAAGTTCGACCTCACCCGGCTGCCGTCCTCGGACGACGAGGAGGTCTACCTGTTCCGGTGCGTGGCGAAGGGCAATCCGTCCGACGACCGCCTCATCGCCTTCGCCCAGGTCCGCGACCTGGCCGCGCTGCGCGACCAGGACGGCAGGCTGCTCGCGCTGCCCACGGCCGAGGCCACCATCGCCACGTGTGTCGACTCGATCCGCCGCGCCCAGTCCCGGCGGCCGTCGGCCAAGCGCCTCAACACCAACCGCATCGTGATGTACATCTGGCCGCCGATGGATGTCACGAGGGACGAACTGCGGACCATCGGCGGGCACGTGCTGCCGACGGCGGCGGGCGCCGGGCTGGAGGAGATCCTGCTCATCGCGCGGCAGCGCGACGCGAAGACCGGTGAGCTGACGAAGGTCGGTGTGCGCATCTCCTTCGACGCCACCGGTGGCTCCGAGGTGACGGTCGGCGACCTGTCCGACGAGCCGGTCGAGCCCGTCGACGAGTACCGGCAGAAGGTGCTGCGGGCCGCGGCGCGCAACACCGTGTACCCGTACGAATTGACCGGTGTACTGGGCAGTTTCGCCGAGTACGACCTCGACGCCGACCATGCGCTGGTACCCGTCGACCGGCCGAAGGGCCGCAACAAAGCGGCCATCGTCGCCGGTGTCGTCACCACGCCGACCACCCAGCATCCCGAGGGCGTCACCCGGGTGCTGCTGCTCGGCGACCCCACCAAGTCGCTCGGCGCGCTGTCGGAACCCGAGTGCCGCCGGGTGATCGCGGCGCTCGATCTCGCCGAACGCCTGCAGGTTCCGCTCGAGTGGTACGCGCTGTCCTCCGGCGCCCGGATCTCGATGGAATCGGGCACCGAGAACATGGACTGGGTCGCCGCCGCGCTCAAGCGCATCGTCGAGTTCACCCAGGACGGCGGCGAGATCAACATCGTGGTCGCCGGCATCAACGTCGGCGCGCAGCCGTACTGGAATGCCGAGGCCACCATGCTGATGCACACCAAGGGCGTGCTGGTGATGACGCCGGAGTCGGCGATGGTGCTCACCGGCAAGCAGTCGCTGGACTTCTCCGGTGGCGTGTCGGCCGAGGACAACTTCGGCATCGGTGGCTACGACCGAGTGATGGGCCCCAACGGCCAGGCGCAGTACTGGGCGCCGAACTTGGCCGCCGCCCGCGACGTGCTGATGGCGCATTACGACCACACCTATGTCGCCCCGGGCGAGCAGGCGCCGCGCCGGTCGCAGACGGTCGACCCGATCGACCGCGACATCTCCGGCTTCCCGCACGTGCTCGCCGACAGCAGCTTCGCCACCGTCGGCGAGATCTTCTCCGCCGCCGCCAACCCGGATCGCAAGAAGCCCTTCGACATCCGGACCGTGATGCGGGCGCTGGCCGACCAGGACCACCCGGTGCTGGAGCGCTGGGCGGGAATGGCCGACGCCGAGACCGCGGTGGTGCAGGACGCGCATCTGGGCGGAATCCCGGTGTGCCTGTTGGGCATCGAGTCGCGCAATGTGCCGCGGCGCGGTTACCCGTCGACCGACGGACCCGACACCTACACCGCGGGCACGCTGTTCCCGCAGTCGTCTAAGAAGGCGGCCAGGGCGATCAACGCGGCCAGCGGCAACCGGCCGCTGGTGGTGCTGGCGAACCTGTCCGGCTTCGACGGTTCCCCGGAGTCGATGCGCAAGCTGCAGCTCGAGTACGGCGCCGAGATCGGCCGCGCCATCGTGAACTTCCAGGGCCCCATCGTGTTCTGCGTGATCTCGCGCTATCACGGCGGTGCGTTCGTGGTGTTCTCCAAGGCGCTGAACCCGAACATGACCGTACTCGCGCTGGAAGGCTCGTTCGCGTCGGTCCTCGGTGGCGCTCCGGCCGCCGCGGTGGTGTTCGCCGGCGAGGTCAACTCCCGGACCGCGGCCGACCCGCGCGTGCGCGACCTGGAAACCCAGGCCGCCAACGCGTTCGGCACCGACCGCGCGACGCTGACCGCGGAACTCGACGAGGTCCGCTCCTCGGTCCGGGCGGAGAAGCTGGGCGATGTGGCCGCGGAGTTCGACCGTGTCCACAACATCCAGCGCGCCGTCGAGGTCGGTTCGGTCGACGCCATCGTCAGCGTCGCCGAACTGCGCCCCCGGATCATCGACGCCATCGAGACCCGTCTGCCTCGGTAACCGTCGAAACTGGTGAAGTGCGCCGCCCACCCCGGGTAATCCGGGGTGGGCGGCCGCATTTCGGATCGAGCTAGCAGTCCCCGGCGCGGACCCGCAGGTCGCGGGCGAGGTGGTCGCGCTGTTCGACGACCAGGCGGCGCAGTGCGCCCGGTGCGTCGGCGTGGTCGGCGAGCCAGGCGTCGACGGGATCGAGTGACTCGCCCGCGGGGAACAACCCGTCGACGATGCGGCGGGCGATCTCGATGCTGCGCTGTTCCCAGACCGTCCGCAGCGCCGCGAAGTACTCGTCGTCGTAGCGGGCGATCAGATCGCGGCGTCCACCCGCACGGAAACCGGTGATCACAGCGTCGAGGTGGTCGTTGGTCAACGTGGTGTCACCCAGTGCCGAGGCCCATGCCGCGGCCTTCACCTCCGCGTCGGGTCGTGCCGCCAGTGCCCGCCGGTGCGCGGTGCGGCCCGACGCCGTGTCGTCGCCGGCGAGTTCGGCATCCAGGTCGGCGGCGGTCGCCGCACCGGTCGCGGACAGCGCGGTCCACAGCGCCCAGCGCAGATCGGGATCGAGGGGAAGTCCCTTCGGCGCGGGAGTATCGCCGAGGAGGATCGCGCGGATGTCCGCGGCGCGGCGGTCGTCGAAGGTGGCTGCGGTGGCCGTCGCCCGTGCCCAGGCCAGTTGCGCGCCCGAACCGGGTTCCGACGAATGCAGTGTCGCCCAGCAGGATTCGAGCCATTCGCCGCGCCATCCGCGCCATCCGTCCCTGGCGTCCTCCGGCAGATAGTGATTGACGGCGAAGGACGCGTTCGACAGCACCGCGGTCAGCAGCGCCATGTTCGTTTCGGCGGGCGCGAAATCGCGGGCCATCGTCAGATAGCGCCCGACCTCGAGCTCACCGTCGCGCGTGGCATTCCACAGCGCCGACCAGATCAAGCCGCGCGCCAGCGGATCGGTGACCCGGTCCAGCGAACGTTCCACGGTGGCAAGGGAATCCGCGTCGAGGCGGACCTTCGCGTAGGTGAGGTCCCCGTCGTTGAGCAGGCGCAGCGGAGCGGGCGCGAGCGCGACCGGCGTCCGTTCCTCGACGAGGTCGAGCTCCACGCGCTCGCGCACGACGAGGTCGCCCGCGGCATCGAAGTCGTAGAGCCCGACGGCCAGCCGGTGCGGCCGCGGGTCGGTCTGCACGATCTCGCCGCCGTCGAGCGTCAGCGTGGACATCCCGGAGGTCTGCAGCCAGGCCCGCGCCCATCCAGCCAGGTCACGCCCCGAATCCGCGGACAACTCGGTCAGCAGATCCGCCAGCGTGGTGTTGCCGAACGCGTGCGTCCGGAAATACCGGCGCACCCCCGTGAAGAACTCCTCCCGGCCGACATAGGCGACCAACTGCTTGAGGACGCTGGCGCCCTTGGCGTAGGTGATGCCGTCGAAATTGAGCTTGGCGGCCTCGAGGTCGGGGATGTCGGCGACGATCGGGTGCGTCGTCGGCAGCTGGTCCTGTAGATAGGCCCATGCCTTGCGGCGGTTCGCGAACGCCACCCAGGCGTCGGTCCACTCGGTGGCCTCGACACTGGCCAGCGCGCCCATGAAGTCGGCGAAGGACTCCTTGAGCCACAGATCGTCCCACCACACCATGGTGACCAGATCGCCGAACCACATGTGGGCCATCTCGTGCAGGATCGTGTTCGCCCTGCCCTCGTACTGCGCGGAAGTGGCCGCGCCACGGAACACATACGCCTCGGTGAAGGTGACCAGGCCGGGGTTCTCCATCGCGCCCAGGTTGTATTCGGGGACGAACACCTGGTCGTACTTGCCCCAGGGATACGGGTAGTCGAAATGCTCGGCGAAGAAATCCAGCCCCTGCTTCGTCACCTCGAAGACGGTGTCCGCGTCCAGATATCCGGCCAGCGAGACACGGCACAGGACACCGAGCGGAATGGTGAGTTCGCCTCGCGTCCAGGAGGATTCGACACGATGGTACGGGCCCGCCGCCACCGCGGTGATGTAGCTGGAGATCGGCAGCGTCGGGGAGAACTCGACCTTCCGCCGCGCACCGTCGTCCTCGACCGTCGCGGCGGGCCGATTCGACACGACTTCCCAGCCGGACGGCGCGGTCACCACAAAGGTGAACGGCGCCTTCATGTTCGGCTGCTCGAAGCACGCGAAGACCCGGCGCGCGTCGGCGGGTTCGTACTGGGTGTAGAGGTAGGTCGCGCCGTCGACCGGATCGAGGAATCGGTGCAGCCCCTCACCCGAGCGGCTGTACTCGCCGGTGGACCGCACGACGACCACGTTCGTCGCAGACAGACCGCCGACCGTGAGGCGGGCGCCGTCGTATTCGACGTCCACCTGCTGCCCGTTCACGGTCACCGACTCGACCGAGAGCCCGAGGAAGTCGAGCCACGTCCGGTCGGTGGTGGCGTCGAAGGTGACGGTCGTCGTGGTGGCGAACCCGGCCCGATCCTGATCTCGGGCGCCCGAGAGGTCGAGTTCGACGCGGTAGTCGTGGACGGTGACCGCCGCTGATCGCGCGGCGGTCTCGGAACGGGTCAGGTTCGCGGTAGGCACGGCTCGATCCTGCCAGCCGCAGCAGCCCGCCGCGGCCCCGTCGAGCCGACGCGGCTCAGGCGCGCACTATCGTGCGACGCGCACCCCGCGCGACAGGAGCACGCCGAGGACGACCATGCCGAGTCCGAGGCCGAAGTGCAACCAGTTGTCGGCGGTATTGACCGGCACGAAATTGGCGTCACTGTTCTGGTCGACGATCATCCCGTACACCCACAGGACCAGATAGACCACCCCGCCGCCGATCAGATACGTCCGTGACTGTGCGGCACCGGCCGCGGCGAGCAGACCGGCGACCCCGAAGATCAGGTGCACGACATTGTGCAGCACCGAGACCGTGAAGATGCCGAACAACTGGGCCTGGGAGTGGTGGCCCGCCCATTCGAGACTGCTGTAATCGGTGGTCACGCCGGGAATGAATCCGAGGACGCCCACCAGCAGGAAGACCGCACCCACGACCAGGGCGGCGAGCTGAACCGGCGTCCGCGCGGCCATCGTGTTACCGATGGGAGTGGACATGGCGTTGTCCTTTCGTTGCGGTGGGCGGGCCGCACGGCGACTCGCACCATTCGGACACCATGCGCGTGCCCGGTCGGCGCCGGGGCAAACCGGACTCAGTACTGCGGATCCATCCGGCACCGGCTCGCGGACTGCGAGGTCGGGACGTGGCCCTCGCCCTGATCGAAACGCCACCCCGCGATCGGCCCCGCCGCCCGCCAGCGCAGGCCCGCGCCGTCCGCCATCACCTCGTACATGGCGTCGCTACCACTGACCAACTGCTCACCCACGCAGTAGTCGGTGTACTCGGTGCCCGGCTGGATCGCCCCCGCGCTGAACCGCCCGGTGGGATCGGCCGCCGCGCCGGGATTGGCGACGGTGCTGGGCCGATTCACCGATGCTCCGCGATTCCAGCGCGCGTCTCCGACCCCTGCGCTGCCGCAGGTGAATGTCCAGCCGCCGGCCACGACCGTGGTTCCCTGCGAATAGGGCGCCCCGGCCCACAGACAGGTGCTGCCGGTATCCGCGGACGCTGCCCCCGCCGACAGTCCGAACACTCCCGCGACCGTCACCGCCGATGCCAGGATGCCAGCACACCAATGCCGGGAGCGTCCGCCGCGCACTGAAACTGACTGATAGTCAATGCTTTTCATGCTGCAATGGTGGTGCTGCCACGGCTCCGGCACATCCGGTCCCGACCCGGAACTCCGGTTCAGGGATTCCCCTCGGTCAGCCCTGACCGGGTGCCGCGAAGTGCCCCTGGCATCGGCTGTCGATCATCGCGGTATGCCGCTGTCGAGCAACATCGTCACGCGGTGTGTACCGCATCGGTGGGCAGGCGTACCAGGCCGAGGCGATCGCATCGCCGGAGCAACGGCGTGAGGATGCCGTCGGCCTCGGCCGTGCGGCCCGCCTGCCGCAGCGCGCTCCCGAGCAGGAATCCCGCGCGCATCGCGGCCATCGGCCTGCGCTCGGCGTCGATGCCGGCGACCAGGATTTCGGCCCGTTCGATCGCGAGCCGGTGCCATTCGGCGCCGGGCTCGGCCAGCAGCAGCCGGATCGCGGAGTCCTCGTCGAGTTCGTCGACGGCGGTGACGATGCCGTCGTCGCGACGGATCCGGCGCGGTCGCAGGATCGCCGCGGTCAGGCTGGGATCCAGTCCGAAGCCGAGCCGCACTCGTTCGTTGCGCATCCGGGCGGCCAGGCGGGGCAGATCCAGACGTTCGGCGTGCGCGGTCCCCTCGTCGAGGAGTTCGAGCGCCCCGTCGCGATCGCCGCGCAGCATGCGCACCCGCGCGCCGACGGCGTAGGTCGCCAGCATGAAGTCGACACCGCCACCGCCCTCGTCGGACAGCCCCCTGCTCTGGCTGAGCAGATCGGCAGCGGCATCGAGATCACCGGTCTCATACCGCAATTCACCGAGCATGGCGCAGGCGAGGCGGGTCGCGTGGGAGGCGGGACCCATCGTGTCGCAGGCGGTGTCGAGCGCGCCGGTGAACAGGTCATCCGCGGCCGCGATGTCGAGTTGCTCCCTGGCCGCCAGCCCGGCGAAGCAGCGCCCATACACGGACAGGAAGGGGCCGGTCGCCTCGTGATAGGGCGCCGCCCACAGCTGCCACCGCCGCGCCTCGGCGAAGTCGAAACGCTGGATCGCCGCGTAGGTGGCGATATTGGCCGCCACGCCCGGAATGCGCGGCGTGAAAGCATCGGGCCGCGTCAGCGCCTCACCGATCAGGCCGTCCAGGTCCGAGACCCTGTCGGCGAACATCTCGCGGACACTGATCGCGGCGTCGGCCTCGGTGCGCAGCTCGGTGCGTTCGGGTTCGGCGGGCGCGGCCGCGGCCAGCGCGGTCTCGAAGCGGGCGAGCGCGGTCGTGGTGGCCGCGGGTCTGCGCAAGACCAGATCGACCCAGACTCCGAACAGCTGGATTTGAGGCCTGTCCCGGCACACACCGGCGGGCAGTTTGGCCAGGATGCCTTGCAGCATCACGATTCTCGATCGTTCCAGCAGGTACCCGGCGCCCTGTTCGACGAGATCGGCCGCCCGATCCGGATCGTCCGCGGCCAGCGCGTGCTCGACCGCCTCGTTGAGCAGATGGTGACGGGCGAACCAGTCCGCCGCCCGCAGGCGCAGCGGCGCGATATCCGCAGGCCGGTCCTGGGACAGCCTGCGGCACAGGTATCCGGCGAACAACTGGTGGTAGTGATACCAGTTCCGGTCCGGGCCGTCGGGCAGCAGGAACAGACCGCGGTCGGCGATGTCGGCGAGCAGGTCGGCGGCATCGGCACGCCCGGTCAGCGCGGTAGCGAGGCCGCCGCAGATGCGCTCGCAGATCGAGGTCGTCATGAGGAAGTCGAGGATGTCCGGATCCAGCCCGTCGAGCACGTTCTCGGCGAGGAAGTCGCCGATGTCGGGGTGGACGGCGAGGCTGTCGAGCAGGTGCGCCGGATCCTCGCCCGCCCGCAGCGACAGCACGGTCAGCTGCAACGCCGCGACCCAGCCGTCGGTGGCGTGGGCGAGCGCGGCGATCTCGTCGGCCGTCATGTGCACCCCGCCCGCTTCGGCGAGAAACGCCCGCACCTCGTCGGGATCGAAACGCAAAGTGGCGGCGTCGATCTCGGTGAGCTCGCCGTGGATACGCAACCTGCTCAGCGGGAGCGCGAGCCGCGTGGTGCTCGTGACGACCAGCGGCAGATGGTGACAGCCGTGCTCGAGCAGGAACCGGACCGCCGCCACCGACGCGGGGCTGGAGACCCGCTGCCAGTCGTCGAGCACCAAGGTCACGCGCTGATCGCCGCTGTGTAAGCCGTCGACGAGCGCGGTGAGCACGGCGCGGGTCGGGTCGTCGGGGTCGGCCTCCAGCAGCCGGTCGAGGTTCTCGGCGAGTTCCGGGACGATGGGCCGGATCGCCTCGACGAGGTGGGTGAGGAACCAGGCGACATTGTCGTCGTCCTCGTCGACGGTCAGCCACGCCACCGCGGCGCCGTGCTCGATCAGCTCGTCGTGCCACTGCGCGGCCAGCGTGGTCTTGCCGAATCCGCTGGGGGCGTGGATGACGGTGAGCCTGGTGCGTTCGCTCGTGCGCAGGTGCTCGAGCAGCCGTTTCCTGGCGAGGGTTGCCCTGGCGGGGGTCGGTGGACGGTACTTCGTGGCGGGCGTCGGTGGGGCGGTGGTCCGTTCGTGCGGCCGCGGTGGGGGCGGGACGGGCGCCGCGGCCGGACGCTGGGTGCTCGGGACGCGCAGCACGTCGACCGGTGCGCCGGTACTGCGCTGGGCCGCAACAAGTTCCGCGCCGAGCGCCGCGGCGCTCTCCGGCCGATCACCGGGTTCGGTGGCCATCGTGTGCTCGATGACGGCACGCACCTCGTCGGGCACATCCTGCTCGGTGAGATCGGGACTCGGCTGCGCGGACACCCGCAGGAACTGCGAGAGCACCTGCTCGCCGACCCGCCGCTCGTAGGCGACATGCCCGGTGAGCGCGCAGAACAGCGTGGCGCCCAGCCCGTACACATCGGCGGCGACGGTCGCGGGCGCACCACGCAGCACCTCCGGCGCGGCGAACGCGGGGGAGCCGGTGACGACGCCGGTCGTCGTGCGGAACCCGCCCTGGATCCTGGCGATCCCGAAATCGGTGAGCTCCGGTTCGTTGTAGTCGCTGAGCAGGATGTTCGACGGTTTCACGTCACGATGCAGAATCCCCGACCGGTGCGCCGTCTCGAGCGCGCCCGCCATCTTGACCCCGAGCCGCAGGATCGCCGACCAGTCGAGCGGGCCGACGGTGTGGATGCGCTGCTCGAGCGAGCCGCGCGCGTGATACGGCATCACCAGATAGGGGTGTCCGCCGTGCGTGGTGCCCGCCTGGAAGACCGCGACGATGTTCGGATGACCGGACAGCCTGCCCATCGCCTGCTGTTCGCGCACGAACCGTTGCAGTCCGTCGGGATCGAGCTCGGCGGTCAGCACCTTCACCGCGACGACGCGGTCCAGATCGGGCTGTGTGCAGCGATACACGACGCCGAAGCCGCCGCGGCCGATCTCCTCGGCCTCTTCGAAGCCCTCGGCGGCCAGCTCCGCCACGATGCCCGAAGCGGAGCTGCGCTGTGTCGGCTGCATGTCGGCCATGTCGGCTCGATTCGGTCATCACCCGGCGGTGCGCTGCTGCGATCGCCACTACCGAGGATATAACTCCGCGGACACGTGCACCTCCTGCCACCAGTCGACGACGCGGTCGACCACAGGGCCGGGATTCCTGACCCACCGGATGTGGTCGTTGCTCGCGCCCGCGGGGACATCGGCGGTGCGGTAGTCCCACCGGGTGACCCGCCCCGGAGCGAAGAGATCACGCGCGAAGGCGTCGATGGCGCGGCGGGGTGAGAGGGCATCGTCCTCGAGCGAAATCACCAGTGCCGGAGTGGCGATCGCTTCCGGCGCGGGGTACGGCGTGCGGCCGGTCAACACCATCTTGGCCCACTCGCGCATCATCGTGCGTGCCCCGGGCGCACCGAACGCCGGCTTGGGCAGATGGCCGAAGACCGAAGTCAGCATGGGCACGAGCAAGGCCATGACGGCGACCGGCAGGCCGAAGTTCGGGAAGTGGCGGTGGTAGGGCAGTGAACCGCCGACGGTGACCAGCCCGTCGGCGCCGGGGTGGGTGAGCTCATGACCCGCCGCGAGCTGGGCACCGAGGCTGTGGCCGAGAACGATGACCGGCCGGCCGGGTGTCTGTTCGCGGGCTTCGGCGACAGCCTGCGCGATGCCATCGATTTCGTCCTGGTAGGACCAGTCGTTGCCACGAGAAGCGCGGGCCTCTCCCTTCTCGAATCCGCGTCGCGGCAGCGAGCGAGCGCTCCATCCGCGATCGGTGAACGCCGCGACGAGCGGCGCGTAGAAACGGGAGCCGATCGCCATGGCGGGTGCGATCAAGACGATGGGCGAATCCGCCGAGGGGTCGCTCGACCTGGTCACTGGTGCTCCTTCGATGCTGACTCGGTGCCTGGCATTCATTGACCGTTGGCAACACCAAGGCTAATGTAAGCGGCGAAAACATCTGGCAGCGGGTCCGTCATCTCGCCGTCCTGTCGAGCTAGTCGGCGTGCGCATCCGCCTCGAGTGCGACTGCATCAGGAGGAATGAATGGTGACGAAGGTTCTGATGGTGATCTCGGCCGCGGACCGCTGGACTCTGAAAGGCGGCACCGTGCATCCGTCCGGTTTCTGGGCCGAGGAAGTCGCGTTTCCGCATCGGGCGTTCACCAGAGCCGGTTGGGAAATCGTCATCGCCACCCCGGGCGGAAAGGCACCGACGCTCGATCGGCTCAGTCTCGGCATCGCCGGCGGAATGCCGGGAAAGCGCCGGGAGGTGGAGCGCTACCTGGACAGTATTCAGGATGAGCTCGCCACGCCGGTGGCGCTCGATACCGTCGACGCCGACGCGTTCGACGTCGTCTTCTACCCCGGTGGCCACGGTCCGATGGAAGATCTGGCCTACGACAAGACCTCCGGCGCGCTGCTGGCTGATCGGCTGGCCTCCGGGAGGCCACTCGCGCTGTTGTGTCACGCTCCCGCGGCGATCACAGCGGCGACCGGGCCCGATGGAAAGAACCCGTTCGCGGGCCGCCGGATGACCGGGCTGTCCAATCGCGAGGAGTTGCTCAACCGCTTCGCCTGGAAAGCGCCGTGGCTGCTCGAGGACAGGCTCAAAGAGCTGGGCGTCGACTATTCCAAGAGTGTGATCCCGTTGCGGCCGCACGTCGTGGTCGACGGAAACCTCTACACCGGGCAGAACCCGCAATCGTCGGAAGAGCTGGCCGATCGGCTCATCGCCGACGTCGGCGCCGCTCGGCCGTTGAAGTGACGATGCTCGCGAGCATCACACCCATCGAGTGTTGACACTGCTTACATTCACGGTTAGCGTCGCAATTGCTTACGAAATGCGAGCAAGGGAGCTGCGCCGATGTCAACGACTCACCAGAGCACGGTCGAGGTAGATCTGGGTGGCCATCTGGTCACCGTTCCGAAGGGCGGCCTGTATGACCGCTTCCGTATGAACACCGATGTCGACGAGATCTCTCGCGATCCCCGGGTCAGCGGTGTCGATTTCTTCCGGACGCTGCCCAAGACCAAAGTCGATTCACCGATCGGGGAGACCTACACCCCGAATTTCTATTACCGCATGTCGAGCGCCCGGCTCACGATGCTCGCCCGATCGCGCGCGATCCGCTCTCGCCTGCCGGGCGAGCTGGCGCCGCTGGAGGTGGCGCCGGGGATCGGGCTGGTCTCGGTGATGTTCTTCCGCTACGACGTGTGCGACATCGACTTCTACACCGAAGCGGCGGTCGGTATCGCCGTCCGCCCTGCCCGGCACGGCAAACTCGGCTTCGTCGACCTGCTCGCCGGCCTCGGCAACGACCACCTCGAGTCGTATGTGCTGTCGCTGCCGGTGAGTTCCGATATCGCCCAGGTGCGCGGGCACGACGGCTACGGATTCCCCAAGTGGGTCACCGAACTCGACGTCGATATCGACGCCACGCGAACCACCGCCCGGGTCGCCGACGACAGTGGCGAGACGGACCTGTCGCTGTCGGTGGCGACGCCGACCCAGACCGGATATCGCAGCGGCGACCGTGTTTCGACCCTCACCTCCTACACCTCGATCAAAGGCGGCTGGCATTCGACGCTGAGCCAGACCAACATCCTGTCGGCGGGTAGCGCACTGTTTCCCCGCGGTGTCGATCTGCGGACGGGGCGTGGCCGCCTGTCCGAGGATCTGCGATCACTCTCACCGTTCAAGAACGTCCGCCTCGATGTGACGACGGAAGGTCAACTCGCACTGCACATGCCGGTTCCGACCTCGGTTCCGAGCCGAAAATAGCGAAGGAGAGCGCGATGACGGAGATCAAGCCGGTTCTCGAGCCCGAAGCGGCGGAGTTCGCGAAAGCCACCGATGTCCCGCCGTTCCTGTTCCAGATGCCGCC
Source organism: Nocardia sp. NPDC060259 (assembly GCF_042728775.1). NCBI lineage: Bacteria > Bacillati > Actinomycetota > Actinomycetes > Mycobacteriales > Nocardiaceae > Nocardia > Nocardia sp. NPDC060259. Next base: position 40,330 of record NZ_JBHXAY010000004.1, on the reverse strand, counting down.
TGCCGAAGGGCGCAAGGTGGTCGACGAAGTCCAGGCGAGCGACGAGGGTAAACCCGCGATCGACGAAGAGTGGATCACCGTCGTCGGCGGGCCGACCGGCTCGGTGAAAGTCCGCATCGTCAAACCCGCCGGGTCCACCGGCACCCTTCCCGTCATCTTCTATATCCACGGCGCCGGTTGGGTTTTCGGTAATGCGCACACCCACGACCGGTTGGTCCGCGAACTGGCGGTCGGCGCCGACGCGGCCGTCGTGTTCCCCGAATACGACCTGTCGCCCGAGGCGAAATATCCGACCGCGATCGAACAGAACTACGCGGCCGCGCAATGGGTCGTCGCGCACGGTGCCGAAAAGGGCCTGGACGCTTCCCGTTTCGCGGCGGTGGGTGACTCGGTGGGCGGCAATATGACCGCGGTTCTCACCTTGATGGCCAAGGATCGTGGTGATGTCCACATCGCGCAGCAGGTGCTGTTCTATCCGGTGACGGACGCCGATTTCGATACCGCGTCCTATCGTCAGTTCGCCGAACACTATTTCCTCGCCCGCGAGGGCATGAAGTGGTTCTGGGACCAGTACACCGACAACGACGCGCAGCGTGAGGAGATCTACGCCGCCCCGCTGCGCGCTTCCGTCGACCAGTTACGTGGTCTGCCACCGGCATTGGTGATCACCGGGGAAGCCGACGTGCTGCGTGACGAGGGCGAAGCCTACGCGGCCAAGCTCCGCGCGGCGGGTGTGCCGGTGACCCAGGTGCGCTTCGGCGGGATCATCCACGACTTCGTGATGATCAACGCGATGCGCTCGACCCAGGCGGCGAACGCCGCCATCAAGCTGGCGCGCGACACCCTGCGCGCGGCGCTGCACTGAATCCGGCGGGCCGCTGATCGCCCGCCTCTCTCGTCGAACATCTTGGAGCCCATCATGTCTCTGGACCACGCCACCCGGCCCGCCGCTGTCCACGGCGCCGGCCTCCCGCCGTCGCTGAGCCCCGCGCTGCTGCGACGACTGGCCGCCCGTGTCGCGGCCGGTCCGGACGCCGCGCAGGTCACGACCACGATCCCGTTCACGGGGGATCCGCTGGCCGCGCTGCCGGTGTCGACACCGGCCGATGTCGAGGCGGCGTTCGCCCGCGCCCGCGCCGCCCAGGCCACCTGGGCGGCAACGCCGGTATCCACGCGCAAGGCGATCCTGCTGCGTTTCCACGACCTGGTGCTAGAGCGGCAGAACGAAGCCCTTGACCTGATGCAGGCCGAGAACGGCAAGGCCCGCCGCGATGCCTTCCTCGAGGTCACCGACATCGCGATCGCGACCAGGTACTACGCGCGCAGCGCCGCCAAGCTGCTCGCGCCGAAACGCCGCCGCGGCGCCATCCCCGTGCTGACCCACACCACCGAACTGCATCACCCCAAGGGTGTCGTCGCGGTCATCTCACCGTGGAACTATCCACTGAGTATGGGTGCGGGAGACGCGATTCCGGCCCTGCTGGCCGGGAACGCGGTCGTGCAGAAACCCGACACCCAGACCGCGCTGACCGCGCTGTGGGCCTTGGATCTGATGCACGAAGCCGGTCTGCCGGACGGGGTGTGGCAGATGGTGGTCGGCCGTGGCAGCTCCATCGGCACGCCGCTGATGGACAACGCCGACTACATGATGTTCACCGGTTCTACGGCCAGCGGCCGCCAGATCGCCCGTGACGCCGGTGAACGCCTGATCGGCGCCTCGCTCGAGCTCGGTGGCAAGAATCCGATGATCGTCCTCGACGACGCCGATATCGAGCGCACCGCCGCCGGCGCGGTCTCGGCGTGCTTTTCCTCGACCGGGCAGCTGTGCGTGTCCATCGAGCGGATGTATGTGGCCGAGTCGATTCGCGAGGAGTTCGTCGCCGCGTTCGTCGACCGGACCAAGGCGCTGAGGATCGGGGCGGCCTACGACTACAGCACCGACGTCGGCTGCCTGACCAACCAGTCCCAGCTCGACACCGTCACCGCGCACGTCGAGGACGCGGTCGCCAAGGGTGCGACGGTCCTGGCCGGTGGCCGAGCCCGCCCTGATCTCGGGCCGCTGTTCTACGAGCCGACCATCCTCACCGGTGTCACCCCGGACATGACGCTCTACGACCACGAGACCTTCGGCCCCGTCGTGTCGATCTACTCCTTCGGAGATGTCGACGAGGCGGTCGAGCGGGCCAACGCCACCGCCTACGGTCTCAACGCCAGCGTCTGGACCCGCAACGGCGCCGAGGGTCGTGCGGTCGCGGCCCGGGTGCGCGCGGGCACGGTCAATGTCAACGACGCCTACGCCGCGGCCTGGGGCAGTGTCGATTCGCCGATGGGTGGGATGGGCGATTCCGGGCTGGGCCGCCGTCACGGTGCCGACGGCATGCTGAAGTACACCGAAGCGCAAACGGTGGCGCATCAGCGAGTGCTGGGATTCGGCGCGCCGACCGGTTTCTCCGAGAGCGCGTGGGCGAGCACCCTCACCGTCGTGCTGAAGGGAATGAAGCGGCTCGGCGCGCGCTGAAGGTCCGACAGGGTGACGGTGGTCTCGAATGATTGCCGGGGCTCCGACAGCGAGTAATGTTATTGATGCTTACATTATCGCCGAGCGAAAGGGATTTCTATGTTCGCGGTGACGCTAGACGGCTACGGCGGTCCGGAAGTCATGAGATGGGCGCAGGTGGACGACCTGCCCGCACCCGCTGAAGGAGAGGTGGCGGTAGATGTCGTTGCCGCGGGGGTCAACCGCGCCGACATCATGCAGCGGCAGGGTTTCTATCCGCCGCCCCCTGGCGCCAGTGACATCCTCGGCCTCGAGGTTTCCGGCATCGTCGCCGCCGTCGGTCCCGGCGTGCAGGGATGGCAGCCCGGCGACGCGGTGTGCGCGCTGCTGTCCGGTGGTGGCTACGCCGAACGCGTCAACGTCCCGGCCACCCAGTTGCTGCCCGTCCCCGACGGGGTGAGCCTGACCGCCGCCGCGGCGCTGCCCGAAGCGGCCGCCACGGTCTGGTCGAACGTCGTCATGACCGGCGGGCTCCGCGACGGGCAGACCCTGCTGGTCCACGGCGGCGGCAGCGGCATCGGCACGCACGCGATCCAGGTCGGCCGCGCGCTGGGTGCCCGCGTGGCGGTCACCGCCGGATCGCAGTACAAGCTGGACCGCTGCGCGGAACTCGGTGCGAACACCCTGATCAACTACCGCGACGACGATTTCGTGCAGATCGTGACCGCGGAATACGGCGGCGCCGATGTCATCCTCGACATCATGGGCGCCGGCTACCTCCAGCGGAATGTGCAAGCACTCGCCGAAAACGGCGATCTCACGATCATCGGCCTGCAGGACGGCGCCGCCGCCGAACTCGACCTCGGGCTCATGCTGTTCAAACGGGCTTCGGTCCATGTGACGAACCTGCGCCGCCGACCGCGCGGCGGACCGGGCTCCAAGGCCGAGATCATCGCCGAACTGCGGCAGAAGCTGTGGCCGCTGATCGCCGAAGGCGCTGTCGCACCGGTGGTTTCCGCGGAAATCCCCATTGCCGACGTCGCCGCAGCGCATCCGCTGCTCGACTCCGGCGAGACCGTGGGCAAAGTGCTGCTCACCATCCGCGAGCCCTGAGCCGACGCGCTAGGCGGGCGGCCCCGACAGCTCGAGTACCGCGAAAACGGTACTGCGGACCCGCTCGTCGATGTCCTCGGCGTCGAACTTGCCGTGCAGGTAGAGGAAAGCCAGGCCGTGGACCAGCGCCCACATCGCCGTCGCCAGCGAATCCTCGTCCGACTCGGGAAACACCTGCCGCACAATCGATCTGACGTATTCGTGGATCGCGGTGGTCGCGGCGACTCGTTCCGGACTGGTCGGATCGCACGGATCGGAGAACATCACCCGGAACAGCGCGGGCCGTGCCAGTGCGAACCGGACGTAGGCGGCGGCGATCGCGGCGAGGTCGTCGGCGGTGCTCGGCGCCGGGCTCGCGGCCACCAGGTGTTCGGCAAGATCGCGATAGCCCACGGCGGCGACCGCCGACAGCAGGGCATCGCGATCGGCGAAATGACGGTACGGCGCGGCCGTCGACACCCCGGCGCGGCGCGCGGCCGCCCGGAGCGAGAGGTCTGCCGCACCGTCCTCTTCGAGGAGCTCCACGGCCGCGCGCACCAGCGCGCTCGGGAGATCGCCGTGGTGATACGACGTGTTCGACAGTGCCATGGAACAAATTTAGCAAGTGTTGACAGTGCTTACATATATCTCTACTGTTAGCTCTCGCACGCGAATGTAAGCAGTGTCAATATGTGTGCCGGAAAGGAGTCACCGATGTCGAGCGATTCGGAGTCGGTCGGATTGTTCTCGCCCCTGCGGCTGCGATCCGGTCAGGTCCTGCAGAACAGGATCGCCAAGGCGGCGATGGAAGAGGGTATGGCGGGTGCCGCCCAGCTGCCCGACGACCGCCTGGTCGCCCTGTATCGGCGCTGGGGAGCGGGCGGAGCAGGCCTGCTGATCACCGGCAACGTGATGGTGCACGCCGAAGCGCTGACCGGGCCCGGCGGCATCGTCCTCGATGCGGACGCGCCGCTGGAACCGTTCACGGCGTGGGCGCGGGCGGGCAAGGCCGCCGGTGCGGCCATCTGGATGCAGATCAGCCACCCCGGGCGGCAGGTGCAGGCGCGCATGCCCGGTGTCGTCTGGGGGCCTTCGGATATCGCGGTCGAGCTCGGCCGTCACTCCAAGCGGTTCGGTCAGCCGGTGGCGATGACCCCGTGGCAGATCCACGAGACCATCGGTCGTTTCGTCACCACGGCACAGCGCGCTGAAGAGGCGGGTTTCGACGGTGTGGAAATCCATGCCGCGCACGGGTATCTGCTGTCGCAGTTCCTGTCGCCGCTGGTGAACAACCGCACCGACGAGTGGGGTGGGTCGCTCGAGAACCGCGCGCGGCTGCTGATCGAGATCGTGCGTGGCATTCGCGGCGCGGTGGCGCCTGATTTCGCTGTCGCGGTGAAACTGAATTCCGCGGATTTCCAGCGCGGCGGTTTCGATGCCGACGACGCGCACACGGTGATCGAGATGCTCGCCTCACTCGGCGTCGACCTCGTCGAAGTGTCCGGCGGCAGCTACGAGAGCCCGGCCATGTCCGGCCGCCCCACCGACGGCCGCACCGCCGCGCGGGAAGCGTACTTCCTGGAACTGGCCGCGGAACTGGCCAAGACCAGCGCTCTGCCACTCATGCTGACCGGTGGCATCTCGCGCCGCGAGACCGCCGAACGCGTCCTGGACAACAATGTCGAACTGATCGGCATGGCCACCGCGCTGGCGGTCACTCCCGATCTGCCGCACCGCTGGCGGGACAGGCTCGAAGCGACCAGGACCATGAAGCCGGTGACCTGGACGGACAAGGCGCTGGCCTCGGCGACCGAGATGGCGATGGTCCGCTACCAGATGCGGCGTATGGCGACCGGCTCCCATCCCGCGCTCACTGTCAGCCCGACCTTGGCGATGCTCGCCGATCAGCGTGTGCAGAATCGTGCGCTGCGCCGCTACTCGCGCTGGCTCGCCGCCAAGCAGCGGAACCAGTCGACGGCGCCGTCGCGTGCGTCGGTGCGCTGATTCCAGCGCGTGTCGCGTGGGGTGAGCCGGATGATCGGGACGGTCCGGCCCGCTCGACCCGCCTCCTGGCGGTAGGGGATGTAGGCCGGGAAAACCCGGTCGGCGATGGTCCAGAGTCGTCGGCGCTCAGCTTTGTCGTCTACCACGGTCGCCCGCATCGGTGCTCCGCCGAAGACGACATCGGGATCGGCGAGAAGGTTGTAGTACCACCCGGGGTTGGCCGCGCTGCCCGCGTTGGACGCCACGATGACGAAGTGATCGCCGTCCATGAAATAGATGATGGCGTTGCGTCGCCGGGCTTTTGTCCTGGCTCCCTCGGTCTCCAGCACCGCGGTCGGGAAGATGAGCGTCGTCGCGAGGCGGCCGCGGGTAAGGCGCAGGAGCAGCGGATCCAGCTTCCACGCGATGTGACGGGAGATCAGCCTCGGCAGGCGGCCGGCGGCGAAGGCCGAGTAGGTCCGGGTGAACAAGCCCGGCCTGCTGGTCGGGTCGACCGGTCTCGAACGAAAAGTGTGTGTTCCGGTGGTACCGGCGACGAAGATCTTCATAGCGTTCCCCCGCTCCGCATTGAACTACTACAGAAGATAGTAGTTCAATGCGGCCGGTGCGGACGGGTTTTGTGTGTGACAACCACCGATGAGTTTCGAGCGCGCAGGAGGTCTACACGGTTATGAGAAGACTGAGCTACGGGATCGGTGTGTCCCTGGACGGCTACATCAACGACCGCGACGGCACCATCGACTGGACCGACCCGGACGAGGAACTGCACCAGTTCCACAACGACAGGTACAGCGCGATCGAGGTCTCGCTGCACGGCCGTCGGCTGTACGAACTGATGGCCGAACACTGGCCGCACGTGCCCGAGAACGCGTCGCCCATCGAGCGCGAGTTCAGCAGGCTCTGGATGGACAAACCCAAGGTCGTCTTCTCCAGGACACTCACCGAGGTCCACTGGAACAGCACCCTGGTCAGCGAGAACGCGGTCGAGGAGGTCCGCAAGCTCAAAGCGGGCGGCGATGGCCTCATCGAGGTCGGCGGCGCGAGCCTCGCGGCCTCCCTGATGCCCCACGGCCTCATCGACGAGTACCAGCTGTTCGTCTGTCCCGTGGTACTCGGCGGCGGCACCCCGATGTTCCCCGCACTGGACCAGCGCATCGGTCTCCGGCTGGTCGAGACGAGGCACTTCAAGACCGCAGTGATGCTGCGCTACGTCGCCGACTGATATTCCGTATGGATGTCACCGCCGAACAATTTCCAGTAGAAGGCGTTCATCTTCGCGGCGGCAGGTGAGTGCCGGGCCAGAATCGCGGCCACCTCCGGCGACACGTCGCCTGGGATACGACCAGCGGCGCACTGAATTACGTACTCGTTGCGAGCGACGGGACCGCCGCTGGTCGGCATCGGCACTCCGCAGACATCGGTCACCAGCCAGTTGACCAGCCGCATGGCGGCATAGTCGGCGTCATGAGTGGCGTGACCTTCGGCGAAGTCGCGCTCGGCGCTCGACAGCTCGAAATGCGGCGAGGTGGCCAGCCCGAAGTCGCTGAGATAGATCCGCTCGCCGTCGCTGCGCAGATTGCCGAAGTGCCCGTCCATATGCAGCAGCTCCCGATCGGCCAGAAACGTCACGATCTCCGACAACTGCTCCGCGACGATGGCAGCCTTGCCCGCCGGGTCCCCGCGCAGCCAGTCCGCCATCGAGTGCGGAATGTACTCGCAGAACAACACGAGGCTCGACGATGCGGCGGCCAGCGCTTCGAGCCGGGCGCGAACCGCCGGGCAGCCGCCCTGAGCGGCAACCACCGCATCGATATCGGCGTGTTCGTCGGCGATCGGCGACCGGCCGGGCAGAACCCGCCAGTGGTAGAGCATGGGGAACGCCGGTGTCTCGCCGGCCAGAACGCCGTCGGTGACAACGATATTCGCGGCGAGCTCGCGCCATGCGTTGAAGCCGGGACCACCGATCCCGTACTGACAGAACACCGGCAGGTCGAACAGATTCGCGGTCGAGCCCCGATTGGCGAGCTCCCGATCGGTCAGCGGAACGCGCTTGGCGAACACCGACACCCCGTCGACGTCGACGACTGCCGAGCCCCCACCCACTCCCACGCTCTCGGCCCGGCCCGTATCCACGAGCTCCGCGAGCTCGAAGTCGCTGTGGGAAGCCAGGAAAGCCGAGAGTCTCTGGTGACGAACGCTCCTGGCAGCTGTCACCACACGATTCTGCCACCGACCGGGCGGATGACTCAGCGCGGATAGGGACCGCACGCTCGATCCCTGCTGTCTCGAGGCCGGCCAGGTGAACACTAGACCCGAGCGGTCGCCGAGAAGGCTGTGCAACAACAGGTCCGGCAACGCGCGATGCCATTGTCGAGGTCCCCGCTACGGCTGGAAGACGCATCAGCGCCAAGGGGCCAGATCCCGCCGAATCCCATCGGTTTGCAGGTGGGAGGTGTCGGCGAGGCTGACCAGAGTTCGGTTGCGCCAATGGTTGTCGAGCCGCAGGTGGGTGATTGCGCCTGGTGTGGTCGCGAACGACGCGAATCCGATCGCGTCGACAGGGATCTGCATCCAGGTGGTGACGACGAATGTCAGCGCGTATCCGTGGGTGACTACGACATGATCGTGGATGGTGTCGGCCATGACCTCACGGAGGCATGATCCGACCCGGGTCGCGACTTCGCGTCGGGTCTCGGCGCCGGGAATGGGGCCGCGATGGTCGAGTCGGTTGTTGTCGGGTGCCGGAATTTGCCGCTGCGCGAGCCAGGCGTTCGGTTTGCCCTCGGCCGCACCAAAGCTGATCTCCCGAAGTCGCGGGGTGGCGTCGACGGGGATGTCGAGCGTGGTGGCGATGATCTCTGCGGTTTCGGTGCAGCGGGCGAGGTCGGACGTGGTGATGCGCATCGGTCGGAACGGATCGCGGCGGCGTTGCAATTCCCCGGCGACCAGATGTGCGTCGCGTCGCCCGTGTGGGGTGAGGTGCGAGTTGTGCCATCCGCCGACGAGGTCGTGCTGGGTATGTTCCGCGTGTGGGTGGCACACCACGTAGATGTCCTGCACGAACCCTCCTCGTTTCCCGATCGGGCGACCTACTTTGCCGGCCCCTTGTTTCTGCGGATGATCCCGCGGCAGCGCCACTCGAGGAGGACTACGGCGAGGCCGAAGAAGCGGAAGGCGGGGTTGGTGGTCTGGCGGTGGTAGTAGCGGTAGTAGATCTGCTGGCAGATCACGGCGAGGCGGAACAGGCCGAAGACCTCGTAGAAGGCCCATTCGCGATCGGTGAGGCCGGTTTCTGTTCGGCGGCAGTAGTATTCGACCACCTCGTCGCGGGTGAGCATGCCGGGGGTGTGGGTGGGCTGGCGGCGGAAGAATCTGAAGGCGGCGTTGTCGTCGGCCTGGACCCAGTAGGCGAGGGCGCCGCCGAGGTCCATCAGTGGGTCGCCGATGGTGGCCATCTCCCAGTCGAGCAGGCCGATGGGCCGGGTCGGGTCGGCGCGGTCGAGGACGATGTTGTCGAAGCGGAAGTCGTTGTGGATCAACACTGCTGCGCGGTCGGGCGGCTGGTTGGCGGCCAGCCAGGTCATGACGGATTCGAAGGATCCGACGTTGCGGGTTCGGGCCCGGCGGTAGCGGTCGGACCAACCGGAGACCTGCCGGGCGACGTAGCCGGGGCCCTTCGACAGCCAATCCAGCCCGGCGGCAGCGGGATCGATGGTGTGCAGGTCGATCAGGACGTCGAGGACATTGGTGCACAGGGTGCGCACCTGCGGGTGTGTCAGGGCGAGGCCGGGCGGGAGTTCCTTGCGGGGAATGAGGCCGTCGAGCCGTTCCATCAGGTAGAAGGGCGCACCGAGCACGCTGTCGTCCTCGCACAGCGCCACCGTCGGCGGTGCGTAGTCGAACACCGGGCCGAGGGCGGTCTGCACGCGGAATTCGCGAGCCATGTCGTGCGCGCCGTCGGCCCGGTGTCCGCCGGGCGGCCTGCGCAGGATGAGGTCGCGGTCCGGGTACTGCAACAGGTAGGTCAGATTCGAAGCGCCACCGGAGAATTGGCGCACCAACGGGTTCTCCGCGAGTGACTCCTCGCCCAGCTCGGCGCTGAGCCACGCCGTCAGGGCCGCGACGTCGAAGGCGTCCTCGGCGCGCACGTCCCGTGCGTCGGAGACGGTGGGGGAGTGGGTCATGTCAGCTTCCTCACGATGGACAGGGGCAGTACCTTGATCGCGACCGCGAGCGGAACCCACGGCCACGCCGGGACATACGCGACGGCCTTGCGCGCTTCGATGGCGCGCACCATCGCCCCGACTCCGGTCTCGGTGTCGACCATGAACTTGGCGCGATCGGCCTGGTCCTGCGTCATCTCCGACCGGATGTAGCCCGGACAGATCAGCGAGATGTCCACGCCGGGAATCCGTTCCGACCGCAAGCCCTCGGCGAGCGCGGCCACACCGGCCTTGCTCGCGGCATACGTGGTCATGGACCGCCGCATGCCCCGCACCGCGGAGAACGAGGAGATGAGCACGAGGTGCCCATGGCCCTGCGCCCGGAACACCGCCAGCGCGTGCTCGCTCTGCGACAGTGCCCCGACGAAATTGGTGAGCGCGGTCCGCCGGTTGGCTGCGTGCCCGCCGGTGCCCAGCGCGGCGCCGTGGCCGATGCCCGCATTGACCACAACCCGGTCGAGCGTGCCGAATTCGGCCCGGAACTTCTCGAACGTCGTCTGCACAGCGGCGTCGTCGGTGACATCGAGTGCCGCGGTGTGCACGACGATCCCGGGATGGGCCGCAACGAGTTCGGCGCGCAGCGCATCGAGCCGGTCCACCCGCCGGGCACACAGCCCGAGATCGTGACCGCGAGCGGCGAATTGGCGCGCCATCTCCGCGCCGAGCCCGGAACTGGCGCCGGTGATGACGATGGTGCTCATTCGGTGATCTCCTTGTCCTCCGCGGTACGGCGGCCCATACCCATCAACTGCCGGTCGTAGAGCGGGCGCAGCAGCCGTTTCGTCCAGAACGCCCGGCGCCCGGCGCGATCGGTGAGCACCAGGAAGCGACGCGCGTCGATCCCGGCCAGTGCCACCGCGGCGATATCGTCGGCATCCAGCGCCGCGCCGTCGATCAGACTCCGAGCGACCTTGGTCATCAGCGGATCGGCATCGCTCAGTGACGCCGCCAGATTGGTGCGGAAGAACGACGGGCACACCACCGAGACATCGATGCCGTGCGGGGCGAGCTCGTAGCGCAAGCTTTCGCTGAGTGCCACAACAGCGGCTTTGGCCGCCGAGTAGGACGCCATCGCAGGCGGATGCACGAGCCCGGCCAGTGACGCGGTGTTGACCAGATGACCCGAGCGCTGTGCCTTGAACATCGGCGTGAACGTCCGGCAGCCGGCGGCGACGCCGAGGACATTGATGTTCATGACCCGCGCCCACTCGTCCTGGGGGACACGGTCGATCCGACCACCGGCGGCGATGCCCGCGTTGTTGACGAGGATGTCCAGCCCGCCCAAGCTCGCCTGCACGGTGGTGCGGGCCCGCACCCAGTCGTCCTCGGAGGTCACATCCAGCCGGAGATACGACGCACCCGCCGGGACCACGGCGTCCTCGGCCAGATCGGTGACCACGACGCGGTCACCCCGCCCGGCGAACCGCCGCGCCAGTGCCGCACCGAGACCGGACGCGCCACCGGTGATCAGAACCCTGGCCATGGTCACCGCCCCCGCGTGTACTTGGCGAGCTCGAGCCGGCCGACGACATCCAGATGCACCTCGTCGGGCCCGTCGGCCAAGCGCACCGCCCGCGCGGTCGTCCACGCCGCCGACAACGGCACGTCATCGGAAAGGCCCGCACCACCGTGGATCTGCATGGCGAAATCGATGACCTCCTGCGCCATCATCGGCACGTGCGCCTTGATCTGGCTGATCTCGCTCAGCGCGCCGAACGCGCCGACGGTGTCGAGCTTCCACGCCGCATTGAGCACCAGCAGTCGTGCCGCGTCGATCGCGATGCGCGCCTTGGCGATTCGCTCCCGGTTGCCACCCAGCCGGGCCAGCGGCCTGCCGAACGCCGTGCGCTCCACCCCGCGCGCACACGCCGCCGCGAGCGCGGACTCGGCCAGCCCGATCAGCCGCATGCAGTGATGGACGCGGCCGGGACCGAGGCGCCCCTGCGCGATCTCGAACGCGCGACCAGGCCCCAGCACGATGTTCCCGGCGGGCACCCGCACATCGGTGAACGACACCTCGCCGTGCCCGAACGGCTCGTCGTAGCGGCCCATCGCGGGCAGCATCCGCTCGATCCGCACACCGGGGGTGTCGACGGGGACGAGCACCATCGTGTGCCTGCGATGCTTCTCGGCATCGGGATAGGTGAGACCCATGAAGATGATGACCGCGCAGTCGCGATGACCGATACCGGTGGTCCACCACTTGCGGCCGTTGATCACCACGTCCTCACCGTCGAGCACCGCGGTCGCCGCCATGTTGGTCGCGTCGGAGGACGCGACATCGGGTTCGGTCATGCCGAATGCCGAACGGATGGTGCCGTCGAGCAGCGGTTCCAGCCATCGCTCACGCTGAGCCGGATCGCCGAACTGGAGCAGCACCTCCATGTTCCCGGAATCCGGTGCGTGGCAATTGAAGACATGTGGCGCCAGGAACGAGCGTCCCGTCTCCTCGGCGATCGGCGCGTAGTCGACATTGGTCAGGCCGGTGCCGCCGTCGGTGCCGAACCGCGCGGCGTACTCGCCCGCGTGCGCCGCGGGCAGGAACAGATTCCACAATCCCGCCGCGCGCGCCTTCGTCCGCAGCTCGGTGAGCACGGGCAGCGGATTCCACGGGTCCGCACCGGAATCGCGCAGGGCGGCGATGCTGCGGTGGTATTCCGCCTCGATCGGGGCGATCTCCTCGGTGATGAAACCACGGACTCGATCGACGAGATCCGTGGCGCGAGCGCTGGGGGCGAAGTCCATATCTTCTGCTTTCGGTGAAGGGGAGCGGGGCACTCAGGCCGGAATGTGCACCAACACCCATCGTGCCTCCCGGAACCGCTCTGCCCTGTGCAGATGCAATTGTCGATGCCGGCAAGCAGCATTGAAATAGGCGCGGAGACCGAGTTTGATGTGCATATGCACATCGGCAGGCCAGTGCCGGCCCTCCCGCTGGGACCACACCGGCGCAAGGTCGCGGCCCAGATCGCGGCAATGATCGCGGAGGTCGACCCCGAACTGAACGAGATCGCGGCGGACCTGACCCGGCTGTACCGCGAGCACATCCCGGTCTACGACCAGGTCGACGCGAGCTCGATCGAGAACAACACCCGAGCGGTGCTGCGCATCGTCGTCGCCCAACTCGGCGACTCGCACGCCGAGCACGCGGGCTTCGACGAGCTGACCACGCTCGCCAGAACCTGGGCCGACCAGCAGATACCCCTCGACCTCGTGGCGCATAGCCTGCAGATCGGCGCGCGCAGGATCTTCGAACTGATCCGCCGCCGCGCCGCGGCCCGTGACATCCCCGCCGCCGAGATCGACGAAATGCAGGACCTCACCTGGGAATGGGCGACCGCGTCCGCCACCGCCGTGCACGTGGTGGCGCAGGAGCGGGCCGTGGCCGGGGCCGCCCGCCGCGCCGATTTCCTGCGCAGCCTCGTCGACGGCACCCTCTCGCCCGCCGTGCTGCTCGTCGACGCCCGCGACCACCGCCTCGACCCGGAGCATCGCTACCGGATCGCCTGCGCCGCGTGGAACGAGACCGCCGTCACCGCCGACCTGCTCGCCGCCCTGCGGGCTCGTGGGTCGACGACGACACTGCCGGTCGTGGATACGGTGGTCGACCAGCATCTGGTCGCGCTGCTGCCACGCACCCCGGATTCACTCCCGGACGACAGCGTGGTCGCCCTGGGATCGGCTGTGCCGCTCGGCGATGCCGCGGCCTCGTACCGCCAGGCGCGGCGCGCACTGGATCTGGCTGTGCGCCATGGGCGCCGCGGATCGGTCGACCTGGGATCCCTCGGCCCGCTACCGCTGCTCGGGGCGGCCGAGGACGTCGCGCAGCTGCTCGAGGAGAAACACCTCGAGCCGCTGCGCCGCCACGGTGGTGCAGCGGGGGAGATCCTCGGAACCGTCGAGACCTATCTCGACTGCGATCGGCGCGTCGACGACACCGCGGCCGCGCTGTACCTGCACCGCAACACCGTTCGCAACCGGCTCACCCGCTTCGCCGAGCTCACCGGCCTCGATCTCGACCGCACCGACGATCTCGTCGTCGCGTGGTGGCTGCTGCATCGCGAGCAGTCGCCACCACGCTGACCACTTCGATCAGGGCTTGCGGGCGACCGCGCCGTACGCCGAGATCGGACGGACCTCGCCCACCTCGGTCCCCTCCGCCTGCCACTGGGTGATGGACGTGAAGCCGGGCTCCACCAGCTCCAATCCGTCGAACACGGCGCGGATCTGGGCCTGCGGCCGCGGGATGTACGGTGTGCCGCCGGTGCCGGTGTAGTTCTCGCACAGCGTCACGTAGGCCTGGCTGTCGTCGGTGCCGTCCCACATGATCAGGTGGCTGCCCGACGGCACCGCCCCGATGACGGTCCGGACGATCCGCAGCAGGTCGTCGTAGGTCCTGGCGTGACCGAGCACGCCCATGAACATCACCGCGATCGGCTCGTTGAAGTTCAGGACGTTGCGCGCGTCGGCGATGATCTGCTCGGGGTCGTGGAAATCGGCATCGATGTAGGTGGTGACGCCCTCGGGGGTGGTACTGGTCAGCAGCGCCCGCGCATGGGTGAGCACCAGCGGATCGTTGTCCACGTACACCACGCGGGCATCGGGCGTGACGCCCTGGGCGACCTCGTGGGTGTTCTGCATCGTCGGCAGCCCGGTGCCGATGTCGAGGAACTGCCGGATGCCACGCTCGCGCGCCAGGAACCGGACGGCCCTGATCAGGAACTGCCGCGACTGCACGGCCATGGTGGAGATGTCCGGGTCGACGGCCAGGCCCGCGTCACCGGCGATCTTGTCGATCTCGTAGTGGTCCTTGCCGCCCATCCAGTAGTTCCAGATCCGCGCCGAATGCGGAATGTCGGTCCGGATCACCGGGGTGTGCACGTCGGCCATGCGCCTCGCTCCTCTGCAAGTGTGACAGCGGTGCCCATCCCGGGGAAGGAACCGTCGGCGGGACAGCACCTGATCTGTTGCGACAGTACAAGATTCACGCCACCACTGGGTGGTGGATCGGGCAGGCGCCGAATGGTGGCCGCACGCTCACGAATTCGCGGTCCCTCCAGGCCTGGTCAGGTGGGTAGATCGCCCGGCCGAAGGTCGACGGGATGGGCCGCGGTGAGGCTGTTGTACAGCACGCTGAGGTCGAGCGAATCGACCGCGCCCCGCTTGGGCTGCGGACCGCGATCGACCTGGCGGTGCAAGGCTTCCATCTTCTCGTCGAGCTGGGTGGCCACCTCGGCCGCCTGGGCCAGGTCGCTGCGCAGGTTCGGGGGGACCTCGCCGCGGTACTTGTAGTAGATCTTGTGCTCGAGGCTGGCCCAGAAGTCCATCGCGATGGTGCGGATCTGGATCTCCACCGGGATCCGTTCGGTGCGATCGGAGCGGAACACCGGGATCGACACGATCAGGTGCAGGCTCTGATACCCGTTCGGCTTGCGGTTGGTGATGTAGTCGCGCTCCTCCAGGACGGTGATGTCCTCCTGGCCGACCAGCATGGCCCTGATGGTGTCGATATCGGAGATGAAGCTGCAGACCACCCGGACACCGGCGATATCGAGCACGTTCTCCCGGATAGCGGCGAGATTCATCGCGTAGTTCTTGCGCCGGACCTTCTCCAGCACGCTCTCGGGCGACTTCAGCCGCGACCGCACATGTTCGATGGGGTTGTACTCGTGCGCGTTGTTGAAGTCCTCACGCAAGATATCGATCTTGGTGGTGACCTCGTCGATCGCGAACTTGTAGCCGAGCATGAAGTCGACGAACTGTTCCCGCAGCACCCGGAGATCGTCGATCCCGACCCGCTCCCCGTTGCGGGGCGAGCCGTTGTCGATGGTGAGCTGATCCGGTTGCCAAGGTTTCATCGAGTCCATTGTGCCTGTTCCGCCGCGAGCGCCGCCGCCGCACCAGGTAGAGCCCGTTTACGATGGTCCGATGTTCGCTGCTGTCCTGTCGTTCACCCTCGCTGCGATCGTGCTCGTGCTACTGCCGGGACCGGACACGCTGGTCGTGGTGCGCAGCCTCGTCCGGGGCGGGCGCAGCGCTGGGATTCGCACCGCCGCGGGCGTGCTGTGCGGGCTGGCTTCCTGACGCGCCGGACGATCAGCCGGCGCGCTCGTCCGTTCGCGCCACGCGATCGCGCTCTGCGACGACCGGCCGCCGGTGCAGTTCGAGCCAGTAGATGACGACCACGACGGCGTATCCGGCCAGCAGCGAGCACAGAGCGAGCACACAGAGTCCGACCAACACCGCCGATGCCGTGCCGATCACCACTTCCTCCCGGCAGACCGGCGCTGGTCCTTCCGAAGCCGGTCTGCCCGTGCCCGCCTGGCCGCATCCGCCAGATCGGCGATGTCGAAGGCCAGTGAACGCCCTTCCCGCAGCAATTCGCGGCCGGAGGCGGTCGCCACCCGCCCGATCTCCCCTTGGCGAGCGACCACCGCGGCCCGCACTTCCCGCGCGAACTCGCCGATCGCCTGCCGATCGTCCGCGGTCTTCTCGACCAAGGCGTCTACCATCGCCGACACCAGCAACCTCATCGTCGCCACCCCGCTGTACTGTTGAGTGAACAATTGTGCACTGACGTCGTCAACGTTATCCGGTAACGACGGTACCGACAACCTCCGCTTGCTGCGAGACGGTCGAATTTCCCTCTGCGGGGTGATGAAATCCTGTGGGGATGGTCGCGCGCAGGGTCAAGAGCAAGGCGGGGCGTTGGGGTGATCGCAACGTCGAGCGTCAACGGGTGGTGATGGACGCGTTGATCGCCTTGTTCGACCAGGCCGATCCCGGCGTCGGCCGCCTGCGCAAGTTCGTCCTGTCGCTGCTCTTCGCGCCGACCATGCGCATCGTCTGCGACCTCATCGCGGTCCCGACCCGCCGCTTCCGCGCCGACTGCGATATTCCCAGGTCTGTTGTCCGCGAGGTCTTCTGGAAGAGCGAGCACTCCCGCGACGGCCTGCGCGCCGGCTTCGCCGATGTCCGCATGCTCGCCACCGACCTCGGTCTGCTCAACCCCGCCTCGCGCGTGCTGTGGAAGATCTGCCGCATCGACGGCGACGCCTCGCGCTATCGCAGCGAGCCCGCTCGCACCACGGGTTCCCGTATCCGCTGACCCGTCGTGCCACCGGGCAACACTGAGATGAATAGGAAGATTCGTATCAAACCTTTCGTTCGGTCGATGGTCAGTTCTTTCTCGTCGTGATGGCCCGTGCGGCCGTGTCGGCGATCTGCTCGTCGGTGAGGCTGCTGTCGCGCAGTAGCGCATGCGACAAGACGATGCGCACGATGACCTCGGCGGCTTGGCGTGGGGGAAGGGCCAAGGTCTTGTCGTCGCGGGCCGCGATGAGCGGCTCCGCGAACGCGGCGACGGTCTCGACCAGGTTGTGTTCCGACTGGCCGTGCGTGGCGATAGTGAGCAGCCAGGCGGGTTCGTGGGTCCGCAGGTAGTCGAATGCCGCGTGTTCGCGCAGGTATCGGATCGCGAAAAGAGTTGCTGAGCGGGCGATTTCGGTGGCGGGTGCGAACAGGTCGATCGTGCTGTACGCGGTGGCGACCATGCGTCCGATCTCGTGGCGACCCACCGCGGAGACGAGCGCCTTCTTGTCTCCGAGTTCACGGTATGCCGTGGCTCGCGATACCCCCGCGCGTTCGGCCACCGTCGTCAGGGTCAAGCCGTCGAGACCGGATTCGGCGATCAAGCTGACGGCGGCGTCCAGCAGCTCTTCCGAGGAGCGGGTCGATGAGGTCATGGCTCTTTGTACTCCGGCGGGGTGGGCAGGCGCCTTGCGCGCCGGTCACTGGTGAGACTAATTTATCAATTAGTCTCAGGATGGAGAGCGCAGTGACTGGACATAGAGACATGCGCGCGGGCCGGTCCCACGCCGTGGTGCTGGGCGCGAGCATGGCGGGACTGCTGGCCGCACGCGTGTTGAGCGAGAGCTTCGCGAAGGTCACCGTGATCGAGCGGGACGATCTGTCGAGCCCGGGGGATCGGCGCGGAGTACCGCAGGGCCGTCATGTGCACGCGTTGCTGGCGCGGGGAACGCGGATCTTCGAGGAGCTGTTCCCGGGGTTGACGCAGGACCTGCTGGCCGAGGGGGCGGTCGAGTGTCGCGCGCTGAGCGAGATGCGGATGTCTCTCGGCGGGCACACACTGCGTCAGTCCGACAGCGGGTACACGGTCTTACAGGCGAGCCGTCCGTTCCTGGAATGGCGAGTGCGCGAACGCGTTCGTGATCTGCCGAATGTGGACGTGCTCGACGGTCGCACCGTGGAGGCACTGTGCTACGACCGTGCGGCTGAGCGGGTGCGTGGCGTTCGGGTCGCCGGGGTGGGTGAGATCGAGGCTGATCTGATCGTCAGCTGTCTGGGCAGACACGGTCCGGTCAACGACTGGCTGGCCGATCTCGGCTACGATCGGCCCGCCGAGGAGGGCGTGCGGATCGACATGATGTACGCGAGTCGATACGTGCGGCTGCCCGCGGGTGCGGTGCGCGGCGACAAGGAGATCATCGTCTCCAACCAGCAGCCCGCACGGGGCCTGGCGCTGTTCGCGGTGGAGGACGGCAAACACATCCTCACGCTGATCGGTTACGGAAATGACCACCCACCAGCGGATTCCGATGGCTTCTGGCGGTTCGCGTCCTCGGTGGCCCCGCCGGATGTGCGTCAGGCACTGGTAGAAGCCGAATCACTCACCGACATCGCCACGTACCGCTACCTCGCCAATCAGCGTCGCCGCTACGAGCGACTCGCGCGGTTTCCCGACGGGCTGCTGGTCTTCGGTGACGCGGTCTGCAGCTTCAGCCCGGCCTTCGGCCAAGGCATGACGGTGTCGGCGCTGCAGGCCGTGCGGCTCCGGGCCATCCTGGCAGGCGGCGATCACGACCTACCCCGCCGCTACTTCCGCGCGGCCGCCACCGCGATCGACGATGCCTGGCGGATCACCAAACTTTTCGACCTGGCCATGCCGCATGTGGACGCGAGCGGTCAGGTTCTGACGCGGAGCGCGGGATCCCTGGTCGGGCTCGGCCTGGCCGCCGGGGCTCGGGATGCTCGGGTCGGGCGGGCGATCGCGCGCATCGCCGGACTCCTGGACCGCCCGACGGCGGTGCTCCGCCCACAACTGCTGGCGCACACGGCGACTGCGCTCGGACGTGTCGGCATCGATCAGGTCCGGCAGGCCACTGCGCGGTCCGCCGGCAGAACATCCGCGTTCGATCCACTTCCGCACGGGCCCGCGATGGGTTTCCACCGTCTGGCGGTGCGCTCGGTCACCCGCGATACGCGCGACAGCGCGATCGTCGAGTTCGACGTCCCGGCCGAACTCGCCGACCGGTTCCGATACGCCGCAGGTCAGCACATCGTCGTACGCGGTACCCGCCACGGCGAAGCGATCCGGCGTAGTTACTCGCTGTGCGACCCGGCGGGATCCGGGCGCCTGCGTATCGCGGTGAAACGCCAGGACGGGGGAGCGTTCTCCAGCTATGTACTCGACCATCGGATCGTCGGCTCCGCACTGTATGTCTCCGAGCCGACCGGGATGTTCACTCCCGGAATGGATTCCACGGCCCGGTGCGCCTACGCCGCGGTTGCGGCGGGCAGCGGGATCACGCCGATCGTCTCCATCATCGGAACCGTTCTGGAATCCGAGCCGCACAGCACGTTCACCTTGTACTACGGCAGCCGTGGCCTGGACGATGTCATGCTGGACGGCCCGTTGCGTGCACTCGTCGACCGCTTTCCCGGGCGCCTCCGGGTGACGCACCATCTCTCGCGGCATGGCGAGCGTGCACTGCCCGAGCCTGTCTCCGGGGTGACCTATCGGCGTGGCCGGATCGATCCGGCCACCATCACGGATGACGTCGAGCGCTGGTTCCTGTGTGGCCCAAGGGAGCTCGTGTCTCGCACGGTCGCGTCGTTGACCGAGCGCGGGCTGGACCGTTCGCGGATCCTCCTCGAATTGTTCGACACCGACACCGTCAATTCACCACCACCGGCGACGGACGCCCCCACCAGTCGCGTCACCCTCACCGGACACGGCAGGCCCATGGAATTCGACATGCCACGAGATCGGTCCATCCTCGAAGCAGCGCTCGGACAGCGCGAAGACCTCCCGTACTCCTGCCTCGGTGGCTCCTGCGGAACATGCCGCGCCGCAGTCGAATCGGGTGAGGTCGCCATGGACCCCGATCCGCTACTGGCGATCACCGACCACGAGACCGCGTTCGGCTATGTGCTGGCCTGCCGCACCCGTCCCGTCTCCGACAACGTCGTACTCCGTTTCGAGTGAGTGTCGGTACCCCGACGCGAATCTTGGATAATGCTGTGGTGGCTGTGACGCGGCGGATTTCGGGCGGTGATCGTCTGGACCTCGTCTTCGTCCGCTCGAGCTCCCGGCGTGCGGTGCGGGCATTTCTGGACGAGCTGCCCGCGCCCACATCGTCCAGGTGAACGGGTAGGCGCGGGTGGCGCACGTCAGAGGAAACGGGCGATGAGGTCCTTCATGACCTCGTTGGCGCCGGCGTAGATGCGGGAGATACGGCCGTCGGCCCACATCCGGGCGATCGGGTACTCCTCCATGTAGCCGTAGCCGCCGTGTAGCTGGACGCACCGGTCGATCACCTGGGACTGCTGATCGGTGGTCCAGTACTTGACCATCGCCGCGGTCTTGACGTCCAGCGCGCCGCGCAGGTGCTTGTCGACGGCGGAGTCGACGAACGTGCGCACCACCTCGGCGATCGTCGCGCACTCGGCCAGCTCGAACCTGGTGTTCTGCATGGCGAACAGGGGCTTGCCGAAAGCGTTGCGCTGCTTGACATACGCCAGCGTCTCGTCGACGGCCGCCTCGATCGCGGCCGCGGCCGCGACGCCGCAGATCAGCCGCTCCTGGGGCAGCTGCTGCATGAGCTGGATGAAGCCCTCGCCCTCGGCGCCGAGAAGGTTCGCCTGCGGTACACGCAAGCCGTCGAAGAACAGCTCGGTGGTGTCCTGGCCCTTCTGGCCGATCTTCTTGAGCAGCCTGCCGCGCTCGAAGCCGGGAGTGTCGTCGGAAACCTCGGCGACCACCAGCGAGACGCCCTTGGCGCCCTGGGTCGGATCGGTCTTGACCGCGATGATCAGCAGATCGCAGTTGCGGCCGTTGGAGATGAACGTCTTGGCGCCGGTGATCAGGTAGTCGTCGCCGTCCTTGACCGCCTTGGTCGCGATGTTCTGCAGGTCGGAGCCGGTGCCGGGCTCGGTCATGGCGATGGCGCCGATCCACTCGCCCGAGGCCAGCTTGGGCAGCCAGCGCTTCTTGTTCTCCGCCGAGGCGTAGGCCAGGATGTAGTGGGGCACGATGCCGGTGTGCACGCCGAGCTGCATGGCCGAATCGCCGCCCTTGACCTGCTCGGTGAACAGCACGGCCTCGTGGGCGAAGGTGCCGCCGCCACCGCCGTACTCCTCGGGGATCGACATGCACAGCAGGCCGAGTTCGCCGGCCTTGCGGTAGGCCTCCCGGCTCGGGAAGCCCTGCGCGGCGAACTCCTCGCGGTGCGGCGCGACGGTGTTCGCGAAGAAGTTGCGAGCCAGTTCGGCCAGGCCTTGCAGCTCCGACTCGGCGTCGGTGCCGCGGTCGGTATCGGCGGTGCTCATCGGGGTTCCTCTCCCAGTTGTCGATGGACTGCGCACCAGAGTGAGCAGTTGTTGGCATTCTGTCAATAGTTCGGCAATGTGTTGACAAGGTGCCAATAGTGCTGCCATGGTATCAATTGATAGGACATCCAACTATTGGATCACCTTTCAACTGCGCCTCCCGGTGCACCGACCCCACGACAAGGACTGGCATGGTTCGCGAACTCACCCACTTCATCGACGGACAGCACGTCAAGGGCGCTTCGGGCGCGTTCGGTGACGTGTTCGATCCGAACACCGGGCAGGTGCAGGCCAGGGTTCCGTTGGCGAGTACCGCCGAGGTCGAGGCGGTGATCGCCAACGCGGCCGCCGCGCAGCCGGTGTGGGCGGCGTTCAACCCGCAGAAGCGCGCCAGGGTCCTGATGAAGTTCCTGACCCTGGTCAACGACGAGATCGACAGCCTGGCGGCGCTGTTGTCCTCCGAGCACGGCAAGACCATCGCCGACGCCAAGGGCGACATCCAGCGCGGCCTCGAGGTGATCGAGTTCGCCGTCGGTATCCCGCACCTGCTCAAGGGCGAGTACACCGAGAGCGCGGGCACCGGCATCGACGTGTACTCGATGCGGCAGCC
This sequence comes from Nocardia sp. NPDC060259, assembly GCF_042728775.1. NCBI lineage: Bacteria > Bacillati > Actinomycetota > Actinomycetes > Mycobacteriales > Nocardiaceae > Nocardia > Nocardia sp. NPDC060259. The sequence goes on along the minus strand of NZ_JBHXAY010000004.1, from coordinate 18,273 downwards.
GCTCGGCGTCGTCGCCGGCATCACCCCGTTCAACTTCCCGGCCATGATCCCGCTGTGGAAGGCCGGTCCGGCGCTGGCGTGCGGCAACGCGTTCGTGCTCAAGCCGTCCGAGCGTGACCCGTCGGTGCCGCTGCGCCTGGCCGAGCTGTTCCTCGAGGCGGGTCTGCCGCCGGGGGTGTTCAACGTGGTCAACGGCGGTAAGGAAGCCGTCGACACGATCCTGCACGACCCGCGGATCAAGGCCGTCGGCTTCGTCGGCTCGACCCCGATCGCGCAGTACATCTACGAGACCGCGACCGCCAACGGCAAGCGCGCCCAGTGCTTCGGCGGCGCCAAGAACCACGCCATCGTCATGCCCGACGCCGACCTCGACGATGTCGCCGACCAGCTGATCGGCGCGGGCTACGGTTCCGCGGGCGAGCGCTGCATGGCGATCTCGGTGGCCGTGCCGGTGGGGGAGGAGACCGCCGATCGGCTGGTCGCCAAGCTGACCGAGCGGGTGCACAAGCTCAATGTCGGCCGGTCCGACGATCCGGGCGCCGATTTCGGTCCGCTGGTCGGGCGTGACGGTGTGGATCGGGTGAACAACTACGTGCAGATCGGTATCGACGAGGGCGCCGAGCTCGTCGTCGACGGCCGCGGGCTGGTCGTCGAGGGTGCCGAGGACGGCTACTTCGTCGGCGCGAGCCTGTTCGACAAGGTCACCGCCGACATGCGCATCTACCAGGAGGAGATCTTCGGCCCCGTCGTGACCGTCGTCCGCGCCGACGACTACGAGGAGGGCCTGCGCCTGGCCAACGAGCACGAATACGGCAACGGCGTCGCCATCTTCACCCGCGACGGCGACACCGCCCGCGACTTCGCCGCGCGTGTGCAGGTCGGCATGGTCGGCATCAATGTGCCCATCCCGGTGCCGATCGCCTACTACACCTTCGGCGGCTGGAAGCGTTCGGGCTTCGGCGATCTCAACCAGCACGGCCCGGATTCGATCCGCTTCTACACCAAGACCAAGACGGTGACCCAGCGCTGGCCTGCCGGGCTGAAGGAGTCCAACGCCTTCGTCATCCCGACGATGGACTGACCGGCCGTGTTCACACTCAACGACGACGAGCGCGCGATCGGTGAGACCGCGCGCCAGTTCGCCGACGAATTCCTCGCGCCGAACGCGCTGGAATGGGATGAGCGCAAACACTTCCCGGTAGACGTGCTCCGCAAGGCAGGCCCGGTCGGCTTGGGCGGCATCTATGTGCGCGAGGACGTCGGCGGTTCGCAGCTGCGCAGGCTCGACGCCGTGCGGATCTTCGAAGAGCTGGCCACCGGGTGTCCCGCGGTGGCGGCCTACATCTCGATCCACAACATGGCGACCTGGATGATCGACGCCTTCGGCACCGAAGAACAGCGTCACCGCTGGGTGCCCGGGATGGCCTCGATGGAACTGCTCGGCAGCTACGCGCTCACCGAGCCGGGTGTCGGTTCCGACGCGGCGGCCTTGAGTACCAAGGCTGTTCGGGACGGGGACGACTACATCCTCACCGGCGCCAAGCAGTTCATCTCCGGTGCGGGCGCCAACGATGTGTACGTGATGATGGTGCGCACCGGTCAGGAAGGCGCGCGCGGCATCTCGGCCCTGATCGTCCCGGCCGACACACCCGGCCTGACCGTGGGACCGAACGAGCGCAAGATGGGCTGGAACGCACAGCCGACACGCCAGGTGATCCTGGAGGACGCGCGCGTACCGGTGGCCAACCGGCTCGGCGCCGAGGGCGACGGATTCGCGATCGCGATGAACGGGCTCAACGGCGGCAGGCTCAATATCGCGGCCTGCTCGGTCGGCGGCGCGCAGGCCGCACTGGACAAGACCGTGCCGTATCTGGCCGAACGGCACGCCTTCGGCAAGCCGCTGGCGCGCAACGAGGCCCTGCAGTTCGACCTGGCCGACATGCGCACCGAGCTGGAAGCGGCACGGACCCTGCTGTGGCGGGCCGCGGCCGCGCTCGACGCCGGGGCACCGGACAAGGTCGAACTGTGCGCGATGGCCAAGCGTTTCGCCACCGACGCCGGCTTCGAGGTCGCCAACAAGGCGCTGCAATTGCACGGCGGCTACGGCTACCTACACGAGTACGGCCTGGAGAAGATCGTCCGCGACCTGCGGGTCCATCAGATCCTCGAGGGCACCAACGAAATCATGCGGGTGGTCGTCGCCCGCACGCTGACAGGAGCGGCATGACCGACGAACCCGAAGTGCTGATCACCGTCGAAGACGGTCTCGGCCTCGTCACCCTGAACCGGCCCAAGGCCATCAACGCGCTGAATCATCCGATGGCACTGGCCATCACCGATGCGCTGCGTGCGTGGGCAGACGACACCGCGGTGCGCGCGGTCGTCGTCACCGGCGCGGGCGAGCGCGGATTGTGCGCGGGCGGTGACATCGTCGCCATCCACGCCGACGCGAAAGGCGGTACGGCGGGCGCCGATTCGCCGACCGGGGTGTTCTGGCACGACGAGTACATCCTCAACGCACTCATCGGCCGCTACCCCAAGCCGTACGTGGTGATCATGGACGGCATCGTGATGGGCGGCGGAGTCGGTTTGTCCGGGCACGGCAGCCACCGCATCGTCACCGAACGCTCCCGGGTCGGGATGCCCGAGGTCGGTATCGGTTTCGTGCCCGACGTCGGCGGCACCTACCTGCTCTCGCGGGCACCGGGCGAGCTCGGCACCCACGTCGCGCTGACCACCACGCGGATGAGCGCGGGCGACGCGATCGCAGCTGGATTCGCCGACCACTACGTGCCGTCCGCCGCACTCCCGGCACTGCTCGACGCGCTGCGGACCACCGACGTCGACGCGGCGATCGCGGCGGTCGCCGAGCAGGCGCCACCCTCAGAGCTGCTCGCGCAGCAGAGCTGGATCGATGCCTGCTACAGCGCAGGCACCGTCGAGGAGATCGCGGCCCGCTTGCAGACCGCCGACTCCCCGGAGGCGACCAAGGCGGCCGACGATCTGCTGGCGAAATCGCCAGTCGCGCTGAAGGTCACGTTGCGGTCGTTGCGGGCCGCGCGGGAGCTGCCGAGCCTCGAGGCGGTGCTGGACCAGGAGTACCGGGTCTCGATCGCCGCGCTCGGCTCGCACGATCTGGTCGAGGGGATCCGCGCCCAGGTCATCGACAAGGACCGCACTCCGCGGTGGGAGCCCGCGACCCTGGCCGAGGTCACCGACGCGCAGGTGGCGGCGTACTTCGCCGAGCTGGGCGACAAGGAACTCGGCGCGACGACACAGGAGGCACAGCGATGACCAAGAAGATCGGTTTCCTCGGGCTCGGCCATATGGGCGCGCCCATGGCGGCGAATCTGGTGCGGGCGGGCTATGACGTGCTCGCCTTCGACCCGGTCCCCGCCGCGCAGGAGCAGGCGCGCACCGACGGCGCGACGGTGGTGGCCACCGCCGCCGAAGCCGCCGTCGACCGTGACGTGGTGATCACCATGCTGCCCAACGGCAAGCTCGTCCTCGACGTGTACGCCGAGCTCCTGCCCGCCGCCGCACCGGGCACGCTGTTCATCGACTGTTCCACCATCGACGTCGCCGACGCGAAAGCCGCTGCCGCCCAGGCGGTCGCGGCCGGTCACCGGCCGCTGGATGCCCCGGTCTCCGGTGGTGTGGCAGGTGCGACGGCGGGCACTCTCACCTTCATGGTCGGCGGCGCGGCCGCCGACTTCGCCGACGTGAGCGACGTGCTCGGGGTGATGGGCGGCAAGGTCGTGCACTGCGGTGACGCCGGTGTCGGCCAGGCCGCCAAGATCTGCAACAACATGCTGCTCGGGATCTCCATGATCGGGTTGTCCGAGGCGCTGGTGCTCGGTGAGCAGCTCGGCCTGAGCCACCAGTCGTTCTTCGACGTGGTTTCCACCGCCTCCGGCCAAAGCTGGGCGCTGACCAGCTACTGCCCGGTCCCCGGGCCGGTGCCCGCGAGCCCGGCCAACAACGACTACCAGCCCGGCTTCGCCACCGCCCTGATGTCGAAGGACCTCACCCTGGCCGCGAACGCGTTGCGCGCCAACGGCATCGACGGACAGCTCGGCGCACTGGCCGCCGCGATCTACGAGCGGTTCAACCAGACCGACGCGGGTCGCGACTTCTCCGCGATCGTCACCGACATCCGGGACCGCTCCGGGGAGGGAACCGAGTGACCGACTTCGACACAATCCTGGTCGAACGCAAGAACCGGGTCGGCTGGATCACCCTCAACCGGCCGAAAGCCCTCAACGCGCTCAACACCCAGGTCCTCGACGACATGGTCGCCGCCCTGGACGAGCTCGAGCGTGACGACGAGATCGGCGCGGTCGTGATCACCGGCTCCGCCAGGGCTTTCGCGGCGGGCGCCGACATCAAGGAGATGCAGCCCAAGTCGTACATGGACATGTTCATGGACGACTTCTTCGCCCGCTGGGACCGGCTCGCGCAGTTCCGCAAGCCGACCGTCGCCGCGGTCGCGGGGTACGCCCTCGGCGGTGGCTGCGAGCTCGCCATGCTCTGCGACATCCTGATCGCCGCCGACACCGCGCAATTCGGTCAGCCCGAGATCAAACTCGGCGTGATCCCCGGCATCGGCGGCTCCCAGCGGCTGACGCGCGCGGTCGGCAAGGCCAAGGCGATGGACCTGGTGCTGACCGGGCGCACCATGGGCGCCGAGGAAGCCGAACGGGCGGGTCTCGTCTCGCGCGTCGTCCCCGCCGACGACCTGCTCGACGTCGCCGCCGAGGTCGCCGAGACCATCGCGGCCAAGTCGCTGCCGGTCACCATGATCGCCAAGGAAGCGGTGAACCGGTCCTTCGAGACCACCCTCGCCGAGGGAATCCGCTTCGAGCGCCGCGTCTTCCACTCGCTGTTCGCGATCGAGGACCAGAAGGAAGGCATGAACGCCTTCGTCGACAAGCGGCCCCCGCACTTCACCCATCGCTGACCTGTCACCCGACACAGTTTCGAGGAACCATGACCGAGGCATACATCTACGACGCGATCCGCACCCCGCGCGGACGCGGCAAGAAGAACGGCGCCCTGCACGGCGTCAAACCGCTCGACCTGGTGGTCGGGCTCATCGAGGAGCTGAAGGTCCGCCATCCCGGGCTCGACCCGGCGGCCATCGATGACATCGTCCTCGGCGTGGTCTCCCCGGTCGGCGACCAGGGTGCCGACATCGCCAAGACCGCCGCGCTCGCCGCCGGACTGCCCGACACGGTCGCCGGCGTGCAGCTCAACCGGTTCTGCGGTTCGGGCCTCGAGGCGGTCAACACCGCGGCGCAGAAGGTGCGCTCGGGGTGGGAGCAACTGGTGATCGCCGGTGGCGTGGAATCGATGTCGCGCGTCCCGCTCGGCTCCGACGGTGGTGCGTGGGCGATGGACCCGGTCACCAACTACCAGACCTACTTCGTGCCGCAGGGCATCGGCGCCGACCTGATCGCCACCATCGAGGGCTTCACCCGCGAGGATGTCGACGCGTTCGCGGTGCGGTCGCAGGAGCGGGCCGCGGCGGCCTGGTCGGGTGGCTACTTCGCCAAATCCGTTGTTCCGGTGAAGGATATCAACGGTGCCGTGCTGCTCGACCACGACGAATTCATGCGTCCCGGCACCACGGTCGACAGCCTGGCCGGGCTGACGCCGTCGTTCGCGGCGATGGGCGAGATGGGTGGTTTCGACGCGGTCGCCCTGCAGCGTTACCACCACGTCGAGAAGATCAACCACGTCCATCACGCCGGGAACTCCTCGGGCATCGTCGACGGTTCGGCGCTGGTGCTCATCGGTAGCGAATCCGCTGGTGCCGCAGCCGGTCTCACGCCGCGAGCCCGGGTCGTGGCGTCCGCGGTGAGTGGCAGCGACTCCACGATCATGCTGACCGGGCCGGTTCCGGCGACGGAGAAGGTGCTGGCGCTGGCCGGGCTCACGGTCGACGACATCGACCTGTTCGAGCTCAACGAGGCGTTCGCGTCGGTGGTGCTCAACTACCAGAAGAAGCTGGCCATCCCGGACGAGAAGCTCAATGTCAACGGCGGCGCGATCGCCATGGGTCATCCGCTGGGCGCCACCGGCGCCATGATCACCGGAACCATGGTCGACGAGCTCGAGCGCAGGGGAGCGCGGCGCGCGCTGATCACGCTGTGCATCGGCGGCGGCATGGGCATCGCCACCATCATCGAGCGCGTCTGAGCGCCGGACCCGGATACAGAGGAAAGACCATGACAGAGAACATGATCGGCTGGAACCTCGGCGCCGACCGGGTGCTCGTCCTGACGATGGATGACCCGAGCCAGTCGACCAACACGATGACCGAGGCGTTCGCGCGCGACCTCACCGCGACCGTCGATCGGCTCGAGGCGGAGAAGGACAGCTTCGACGGTGTCATCCTCACCTCGGGCAAGGACACGTTCTTCGCCGGTGGTGACCTGAACCTGCTGATGAACGCCACCTCCGAGACCGCGCCCGAGATCGCGCTCGGCCTCGACACCTACAAGGCCGCGTTCCGACGCCTCGAGCAGCTGGGCAAACCGGTGGTCGCCGCGATCAACGGCACCGCGCTCGGTGGCGGCTTCGAGGTCGCCTTGGCCACCCATCACCGCATCGCGCTCGACGCCAAGGGCAGTCTGCTCGGCCTGCCCGAGGTCACCTTCGGCCTGCTTCCCGGCGCCGGTGGTGTCACCCGCACTGTGCGACTGCTCAGCATCACCAACGCGGTGCTCAACGTCGTCGGCCAGGGCCAGCGGATGAAACCCGCGAAGGCCTTGCAGGTCGGGATCATTCACGAGGTCGCGGCCACCCGCGAGGAGATGTTCGACAAGGCTCGTGCCTGGATCGCGGCCAACCCCGAAGCGGCGCAGCCGTGGGATGTGAAGGGCTACAAGATCCCCGGCGGCACCCCGTCGAGCCCGGCGCTGGCGGCCAATCTGCCCGCCTTCCCGGCCAATGTCCGCAAGCAGCTCAAGGGCGCGCCGATGCCGGCACCGATCGCGGTGCTGGCCACGGCGGTGGAAGGCGCGCAGGTCGACATCGACACCGCCTTCGCCATCGAGACCCGCTACTGCACGAACCTGATCTGCGGCCAGGTCTCGACCAACATGATCAAGTCCCTGTTCTTCGATCTGGGGACGATCAACAAGGGCGGCAGCCGCCCGGAAGGCTTCCCCGTGCGCACGCCGGAGAAGGTCCTCGTGCTCGGCGCGGGCATGATGGGCGCGGGCATCGCCTATGTGCAGGCCCGCGCCGGCATGCAGGTCGTACTGAAAGACGTCACGATCGAAGCGGCCGAGCGCGGTAAGGACTACTCGCGCAAGCTGCTCGACAAGGCGCTGCGCAAGGGCGCGATCACCCAGGACAAGTACGACGAGATCCTCGGCCGCATCCACGCGACCGCCGACCCGGCCGATGCCGCCGGCTGCGACTTCGTCGTCGAGGCGGTGTTCGAGGATCCAGGCCTGAAGAAGAAGGTGTTCGGCGAGATCGAGCACCTGGTGAACCCGGATGCCCTGCTCGGGTCCAACACCTCCACGCTGCCGATCACCGATCTCGCCGATGGTGTGCAGCGGCAGCAGGACTTCATCGGTCTGCACTTCTTCTCGCCGGTGGACAAGATGCCGCTGGTCGAGATCGTCGTGGGCGAGCAGACCAGCGACGAAGCGATCGCCCGCGCCATCGACTACACCCTGGCTATCAAGAAGACCCCGATCGTGGTGAACGACAGCCGTGGGTTCTTCACCAGCCGGGTCATCGGCCAATTCATGGACGAGGCGATCGCGCTGGTCGCCGAGGGCGTACACCCTGCCTCGGTCGAGCAGGCCGCCACGCAGGCCGGGTACCCGGTGGGCGCGCTGGCGCTGGCCGACGAGATCAATATGAAGCTGGCCCAGAAGATCCGGCGCAGCCTGAAGGACAACCTGCTCGCCGAGGGCCGTCGCTGGACCGACTCGAAGGCGTACCCGCTCGTCGACGCGATGGTCGACGACTTCGACCGGCCCGGCCGGCTCGAAGGCCGCGGCTTCTACGAGTACGACGCCGACGGCAAGAAGCTGGGCCTGTGGCCGGGGCTGACGGAGAAGTACACCCGCGAAGATCACGGCATCCCGTTCACCGATATGCAGGAACGGATGCTGTTCGCCGAATCACTCGACACCGTGCGGTGTTTCGACGAGAACGTGCTGCGCACCGTGCCGGACGCGAACATCGGCTCCATCTTCGGCATCGGTTTCCCGGCGTGGACCGGTGGCGTCGTCCAGTACATCAACCAGTACGCGGGCGGGCTCGCCGGATTCGTCGCGCGGGCCGACGAACTGCGCGCCGCCTACGGTGACCGGTTCGAGGTCCCGGAGTCGTTGCGGGCCAAGGCCGCCGCCGGAGAAACACTGGGCTGAGTGTCATGACGACGGACACGACTCCCCGGCACCCGGTGCTGCCGGGCGCCGGGGCGGGGATCATCTCCGCGCGCGGCGTGCGCGGCGACGGCAGGCGAGCGCACCGCAGGCGCGCCGTCGTCGTCGCCGCGCGAGACGTGTTCGTCGCCGGCGGCTATCACGGCGCGCGGATGGAAGAGATCAGCGCCCGCGCCGGGATCAGCAAGCCGGTGCTGTACGACCATTTCACGAACAAGCTGGACCTGTATCTGGCTGTGCTGCAACAGTATCTGGACCGCATGGTCGTCGGCGTGCGCGCCGCTGTCGCCGACGGCGCCACCCCGCGGTCCCAGGTTCGCGGCGCGGTATCGGTGTATTTCGACTTCGTCGACGAGGACCCGGGCGGTCACGTGCTGGTCTTCGAATCGCCGGTCCCCAGCGAACCGAGTATCGAATGGCGGGTGCGCAGCGCCATGCGTGCCTGCGCCGACCTCGTCGCCGCCGAACTCCGCGCGGCCGGTGTCGCCGCCGCACCCGCCGACATGTACGCCTGGAGCATGGTCGGCACCAGCCACCTGGCCGCGCGCCACTGGCTCGACGCCGGACGCCCGATTCCCAAGCAGGACGCCGTCGACGTCACGGCTGCCCTGTGCTGGAACGGGCTGTCCGGCTGCGCGCGCAGGTCCGACCACTGAAAACACCCCGTCGCCACCGACAGAACGGACGAAGACGCCCATGCCGACCTACGCCCTGCACGAATCCGACGATCACTTCCTCGCCACCGCCCCGAACCGCTATGTCCACGTCGTCGAGATCGCCGCGCCGCCGAGCGCGGTATGGGCCGCACTGACCGCCGACGACGCCTTGGTGTCCTGGTCATCGGCCGTCACCGGCATGCGCTGGACCTCGCCGCCCCCGTTCGGCGTCGGCGCCACGCGGGTCGTCACCCTCGCCGGTGTCGCCGGACTGACCGAACGCTTCTACCGCTGGGACGACGAACGCCGGATGACCTTCACCGTCGATTCCGCCACCATCCCCGGATTGCGCCGGTTCGCCGAGGACATCCACCTCACGCCCTCCACCACGGGCACCCGGCTGACGTGGACGTTCGCCGTCGAAGGCGGTCCAGCGCTGCGGCCGCTGCTGCGCCTGGCCGGTCCGGTGACCAGCCGGCTCACCGCCTCCATCGCCCGGGGCATCGTGGGATCGGTCGACGCTCCGGTGCGGTGACGACGACGTTCGCCGCGCGGAGTCCGTTCCGCTCGCGGTGAATCCAATGCTGGTCGCTGTGCACCCGGGCTGGTTTCGTTTCCGTATGTCCATCGATGACACAGCCCAGGGCACCGCGGTGCGGGTGGCCGAGCTCGGTGCCCACATCGGCGCCCGGATCGACGGGGTGCGGCTCGGCGGTGGCCTGGACGCCCGGTCCGTCGCGGCGATCCGGGCCGCGCTCGCCGAGCACAAGGTGATCTTCTTCCGCGACCAGCACCACCTCACCGAGGACGGGCAATACGAGTTCGCGCGGCTGCTCGGCGAACCCACCACCCCGCATCCGACCGTCACCTCGGCCGGCGCGAAGAGCCTGGCCATCGACTCCCACCAGACCCGCTCGAACGTGTGGCACACCGATGTCACCTTCGTCGACCGCGTCCCGAAGGCCTCGATCCTGCGCGCCGTCGCGCTGCCCAGCTACGGTGGCTCGACCACCTGGGCATCGACCGTCGCCGCGTACAACGCACTGCCCGAACCACTCCGGCTGCTGGCCGAGAGCTTGCGCGCACGGCACACGAACCGCTACGACTACGCCGCCGACGTCGAGGACAGCCCGGACGACATCGACCGGGCCTACCGCCGCGAGTTCGAGTCCACGTATTTCGAAACCGAGCACCCGGTGGTGGAAGTGCACCCCGAGACCGGCGAACGTGCCCTGCTGCTCGGCTGCTTCGTCAAGGAGATCGTCGGCCTGTCGCGCGCCGAGTCGCGGGCGCTGTTCCGGCTGTTCCAAGATCGGGTGACCCGCCTGGAACACACCACGCGCTGGGACTGGTCGCTGGGCGATGTCGCCATCTGGGACAACAGGGCCACCCAGCACTACGCGGTCGACGACTACGACGGCAGCGAGCATCGCAGGCTCACCCGCATCACGCTGGCCGGAAAGGTCCCCGTCGGGGTCGACGGCAGGTCGAGCACCGTCATCGCGGGCGACGCCGAGCCCTACGCGGCGGTCCCGCTGACGCGGGCGGCCTAGGAACGACCGCTCGCGCATCCCTGGACGAGCACGCCGTATCGATTACCCTTCGACGGCGCAGACGTCCGGTCATCACGCGCGAACGGGTACCCACTGGCCCAGCCTGACGATGGGAATGCCGTGAACTTGTGGAGCTATGTCCAGGGGCGGGGAGAGGTACTGACTTTCCTCACCTATCAGCACGCGTCGCTGGCATTTCAGACGGTGCTGGTCGGAACGGTCGTCGCCATCCTCACCGCGGTGGCCGTATACCGGCTGCCGCTGGCGTCCGCGCTCACCCTGACCTCGAGCCGGGTCGCGCTGACGATTCCCTCGCTGGCGCTGCTGGCGCTGCTGCTCGTCCCGTTCGGGCTCGGCGTCGTCCCGTCGTTCATCATGCTGGCGTTCTTCGCGGCGCTGCCGGTGATCGGCAACGCCATCGTCGGACTGCGGTCGGTGCCCGCGTCGGTGGTGGAATCCGCGCGCGGGATCGGGTTGTCGCGGTGGCGCATCCTGCTGACCGTCGAATTGCCGATCGCCTGGCCGGTGATTCTCACCGGGATCAGGGTGTCGACCCAGATGATCGTCGGTGTCGCCGCGATCGTCGCCTATGTCCTCGGCCCCGGGCTCGGCTCGCTGATCTTCAACGGCCTGTCCCGGCTCGGCGGCGCCAATTCCCTCGAAATGGCGCTCACCGGAACCATTCTCATCGTCGCCGTCGCGTTGGTGTTCGACGCGCTTCTCGTCCTGCTCGGACGCCTCACGATCGCCAAGGGACTGTCATGACCGATCTTCGCAATGTCACCGGTGCGTCCATCACCTTGGACTCGGTGGTCAAGCGCTACAAGGGCCAGGACAAGCCCGCGGTCGAACGGCTCGACCTGGAGATCGACGCGGGTCACATCGTCGCGTTCGTCGGCCCGTCCGGTTGCGGCAAGACGACGACGCTGAAGATGATCAACCGGCTGATCGAGCCGACCGAAGGCCGGATCTTCATCGGTGGCCGCGACGTCACCCGGGAGGATCCCGACAAGCTGCGGCAATCGATCGGGTATGTCATCCAGTCCGGCGGCTTGTTCCCGCACTGGTCGGTTGCCAAGAACATCGGCGCCATTCCGCGGGTCCTCGGCTGGGACAAGAAGCGGATCGCCGAACGCACCGAATACCTGCTGGATCTGGTCGGCCTCGACCCCGGTACCTTCGCCGACCGGCTGCCCAAGGACATGTCGGGTGGCCAGCAGCAGCGCGTCGGCGTCGCGCGCGCCCTCGCGGCGGACCCGCCGGTGCTGCTGATGGACGAACCGTTCGGCGCGGTCGATCCGATCACCCGGGTTCGGCTGCAGGACAGCTTGATCGCGATCCAGCACGAGCTCGGCAAGACCATCGTGATCGTCACCCACGACTTCGAGGAAGCCACGAAGCTCGGTGACAAGGTGCTCATCCTGTCCGAGGGAGGGCACGTCGAGCAGTACGCGCGCCCGGAGGAGATCCTCACCGATCCGGCCACGCCCTTCGTGGAGGAATTCGTCGGGTCCGGAGCGAAATTGGCGTATCTGACAGTGTCGCGGGTGCGGGATGTCGAAGTCGACCCGGTGACCACCGCGCGGATCGGGGAATCGTCACCGGTGGTGATCGGGCGCGCGACAGCGGCCGGACACACCTGGGTCGTCGTGGTGGACGAGTCGGGACGGCCACGGTCGTGGCCCTCGCTGACGGAAGTGGCGAGCAAGCCGGAGGTCTCCGACTATCTGGACCGGCGCCTGCCCGTCGTCGCGCAGTCCTCGACGCTCAACGACGCGCTCGACGCCATGCTCGCGGCCAGCCAGGGTGCCACCCTCGTCACCGACGGCCGCGGCGCCGTCGTCGGCTCGCTGAGCATCGGTTCGGTGACCGACGTGATCCAGACCAAGCTCGCCGAGGGCAACGGTGTCGCCGAGGAGCCCTCCTACGAAACCTATGTCGACGGCTCCGATCCCACGCCGACGCCGGTCGTCGCCGCCGACGAACCCGGACCGGCGTGAATCGCCTGCGCCGGATCCCGATCGACGTGTGGTTCGAACCGCTCGTCATCGTGGTGATCGGGATCGGCTACCTGCTCTGGTATCGGGCCTCGACCTTCACCGCGACCGAGCAAGCCTCGCTCGGCTGGGCGAATCTGCAGACCACGATCCTCGAACACATCCGGCTCACCGTCGTCGCCACGCTGATCGTGGTCGTCGTCGCGATCCCGCTCGGCATCGCGCTCACGCGGCCCGCCTTGCAGCGGCTCGAGCCGATCGCGGTCAATATCGCCAATATCGGGCAGGCCGCGCCCGCGGTCGGTCTGCTGGTGCTGTTCACCTTCTGGCTCGGTACCGGATTCCGTACGGCCGTCGTCGGTCTCGTCGTCTACGCGATCCTGCCCATCCTGCAGAACACGATCGTCGGGCTGCGGCAGGTGGATCACCGCACGATCGAGGCGGCCCGCGGCATCGGCTTCTCGGCCACCAGGACCCTGGTCCAGGTCGAGTTGCCGCTCGCGGTGCCGGTGATCCTCAACGGTGTGCGGACCGCGCTGGTCATCCTGGTCGGCACCGCCACGCTGAGCACGTTCATCGGCGCGACCAGCCTCGGCACCCTGATCACCACCGGTGTCACCCTGTTCCTGCCCAAGCTGCTCATCTCCGGTGCCGTGCTCGTCGGGCTGCTGGCGTTGATCATCGACTGGCTCGGCAGGCTCGTCGAACTTGCCGCGACTCCGCGAGGTATCTCATGAGACGAGTACGGCTGGTCACGCTGATGTCCGCGCTCGCGGCGACACTGCTCGCCGGGTGCGGTCTGGTGAGCTCGTCGGGGACCTACCACGACGCGAGTCTGCCCGGCGGTGAACGGCCGCTGGACGGCGCGCGGCTCGTCGTCACGTCGAAGAGCTTCACCGAGGGCGTCCTGCTCGGCAAGATCACCGCGACCTATCTGGCGGCGGCGGGCGCGTCGGTCACCGATCTGACCGGCGCACCGGGTTCGGCCTCCTCACGCCAGGCCCAGCTCAACGGCGACGCCGATGTGCTGTGGGAATACACCGGCACCGGCTGGGTCAACTACCACAACGAGACCGAGACGATCGCCGACCCACAGGAACTCTGGCAGCGCGTCCATGACATCGAAAAGCGCGACTACGACCTCGAATGGCTCGCCCCCGCCAACTTCAACGACACCTACGCCTTCGCCGCGTCGACACCGACCGCCGACCGGCTCGGCGTGCGATCGCTGTCGGACGTGGCCGCCTTGCCCGTCGCCGACCGAACCTTCTGCGTCGACGACGAATTCTTCAGCCGCTCCGACGGTTTCATTCCGATGCTGGCGAAATACGGTATCCCCTACAACGATCCGAACGGCGTCCCCGCAGGCAACGTCACCAGAATGGACGCCGGCGTCGTCTACACCGCGACCGCCAAGAGCGACCCTTGTCATTTCGGCATGGTCTACACCACCGACGGCCGGGTCAAGAACCTGAACCTGCGCGTCCTCGACGACGACAAGAAGTTCTTCCTGCCCTACAGCGGCACAGCCGTAGTCCGCGGCGCCGTCATCGAGGCCAACCCCCAGTTGCGCCCCCTGCTCGGCACCATCTCCGAACGCCTCACCGACGACCTCATGCGGGAACTCAACGGCCGCGTCGACATCGACGGCGAAGATCCCGCCGACGTCGCCTACGACTGGCTGAAAAGCGAAAACCTGATCGAATAGGCGGGATGCCGCGCGGGCGCTGCCTGCCGATCCGGAGGGCGAATTCAGGTCACCTCGGTCGGTGGCGAGCCGTCGGTCCGGCGGTAGAACTCGATCTGGTCGGCGACGACGCGTCGGCGCAACTCCGGGTCGGTGTAGAAGGTGAAATGTGTGCCGGGGTAGATCCGCAGCTCGCCACGCGGCGCGCGATCGGCCAGTGCGCGGCACTTCTCCAGCGGTGTCTCCTGATCGTCGGCGGCGACGCAGACCAGGAGCGGGCAGGACAGGCGGGCGGCGGACTCGGCCGGGCGGTAGCGCATCATCTGCAGGAGTGCGCGCGGTGCGATGCTGTTGCGCCACAATGTTTCGCCGCTTCCGGTCAGTGTCCGGATGTGTTCCTCGGCCTCGGGTGTCGCGGTGACGGCCAGGTCACCGGGACTGCCGACCATCGGGATGTAGTACGGCCGCATCCCGAGTGTGCCGCGCACGGTATCCCAGGCGATCGCGCCGAGCAGCTTCAGTGTGTCACCGGTCGAACGGTCCGCCACGCGGTCGGGAAACCCGTTGAACGGGATCTGCGCGACGACGGCCGCGATGCGGGGATCCGTTGCGGCGACGGTGATCACGTGCGCCCCGCCCAGCGAGTTCCCCCACAGGAAGATCCGGTCGGGGTCGATGCGCTCGTGGCCGCGGGCGAAGGCGACCGCGGCGCGGATGTCGTCGAGTTGACCGGTGATGTCGGGCACCTGGCGCGGGTCGCCGTCGCTCTCGCCGAAGCCGCGGTAGTCGAAGACCAGTGCCGCCGAGCCCGCGGCGGCGAACTTCTCGGCGTAGTCGAAGAGCCGGTCCATCGTTCCGCTGAAGCCGTGACACAGCACCACACACGGCACCGGTCCTGAGTCGGCGGGCAGGTAGAGGTTACCGGCACACCGGACACCGGCTGCCAGGAAGGACACTGTGGTTCGCATACAGATCAACCCCGCGGCAATAGACTTACTGTCGGTAAGCACACTAGCGAAAAGACTGACCATTGGTAAGTGATTCGACGACATCGGAGCGGATCTTGGCCGCGGCACGCGTCCTGTTCGCCGCCCGCGGCTACCGGGCCACCTCGATGCAGGCCGTCGCCGACGAGGTCGGCATCACCAAAGCCGCCCTCTACTACCACTTCGACGCCAAAGACGAGATCCTGCGCCGGCTCACGGTGCCGCTGCTGGACGAGCTCGAAGCGACGCTGGCCGCCGCCGAAGCCCGCGCCGATCCCGACGAGGTGCGATGGCGTGCGATCGAAGGCTACGTCGATGTCCACCTGCGTCACCGGCACACGCTGACGATGCTCGTCAAAGACATGACGTTGCTGGTGCAGGCGCCGGTAGCCGACCGATTCCGGGCCGCGATCGCCTTGGCCAACGACCTGGTCGCAGGCCCGGACGACAGTATCGAGAACAGGGTGCGGGCCTGCCAGGTGGTCGCCGGTCTGGCCGACCCGGTGGTGCTGTTCCGGGACGTACCGACCGACACGCTCCGCCGGTTGATCCTGGACGGTGCGCGGGCGCTGCTCGGGGAGCCCGCGCGGCCTCGGCCCCGCGCCCGCGCCAGGGGCCGCAACGGTGGACGGCCCGCCGCGCTCACCGCGGAGCAGGTCGAACAGGCGCGTTCGCTCTATCTCGCGGGCGGTGCCGCCGAGGAGATCGCCGACCGATTCGGTGTCTCCCGTGCAACGATCTACCGTCATCTCAAAAACTAGTGATAATGAGAATTGATTTCGCGACAGCGGGCAACGCTGTGAACCACGTCATGTCGCGTCACGTCGGGTGCCGCTCGCTCGTCCTGGGAGTAGTCATTCCGTCGAGAAGAAGGCACCGACATGAGTATTCGAACGCTGTCCGCACGGCTCGCGCTGGTCACCGCCGCGGTCCTCGCCGCTGTCGCCACGCCGGTGGCCCATGCCGAGGAGGCTGACGGCTCGCCCTATCTGAGCCGGATCGGTTCCCACTACGCCGAGACCGATCTCGCCCGATTCCATTACACGCGAACCGGGACCGGCTCACCCGTCGTGCTGATCGCCGGCGGCGGATTGTGGGGCTATTCGTGGCGAGACGTCATTCCGGCACTGGCCGCCGAGCACACGGTGTATGCCGTCGACCTGCCCAGTCAGGGCTACACCGACGTGCATCGCGAGGACTTCGCCTACGACCTGCCCGCGATGTCGGACGCCATCGCGGCATTCCTCGACGGCGTCGGACTCGAGCGGGCGGCGATCGCCGGGCACTCGTGGGGTGGCGCCTGGAGTCTGTACTTCGCACAACAGCATCCGGATCGAGTCGAGCGACTGGTTCTTCTCGATTCGCCCGGCATCGACGCCGAAAAGGCGCCTGTCACACCGTTGTTCACCACTCCGCTGCTCGGTGAGCTTGCCACGAATCTCACCACTCGCGACCTCTACGCCGACAACATCCGTGGCACCTTTCAGCACCGGCACCTGGTCACCGACGAAGTGATCGACGAGCTGTACGCACCGTTCTCCCGACCGGCCAACCGCGCCGGATTCCTGTCGCTGTGGCGCAATCTGGACTACCGGCTCACCGACACCGGGCTCGCCGACGTCGCCGCGCCGACCCTCGTCCTGTGGGGCGAGGGGGACAGCTGGCTCCCCGCATCCCAGGCTCACCAGCTGGCCACGCGGATCCCGGACGCCACGGCAACCGTTGTGCCCGGCTGCGGGCACACCGTCCATGAGGACTGCCCAGCGCAGGTCACCCCGGTGCTGACAGCGTTCCTGCGCTGAGACTACCGGCTAAGACGAGACGTACCGTTCCGTTGTGCGATAGGATCTGTGCCCATGGCCAGAACCACGCCGGACCGCACCCGCCGCAGCGAGCGCTCCCGGATCGCGATCCTCGACGCCGCCCGCGAACTCATCGGCGAGGTCGAGTACGCGAAGCTGACGATCGAGGCCATCGCGACGCGGGCTGGGGTGGGGAAGCAGACGATCTACCGGTGGTGGCCGTCCAAGGGTGCCGTGGTCTTCGACGCCCTGCTGAGCGCGAGTGAGAACCCGGAGGGCGGCGGCATCGAGTTGCCGGACACCGGCGACCTCGGTGCCGACCTGAGGACGGTGCTGCGCGCGACCGCCGCCGAGTTCGCCGATCCCGCGTTCGCCGCCCCCTTGCGGGCGCTGACCACCGAGATCGTCAACGACCCCGACCTCGCGGCTGTCTATCGGGAGCGCATGGCGGAACCGATGCGTGCGGCCAAGCGGCGGCGGCTGCGGAGTGCGCAGCGCGCGGGCCAGCTCCGTGCCGACGCCGACCTGGATCTCGTCGTCGACATGCTCTACGGGCCGCTCACCCAACGATGGTTGCAGCGTTCCGGCCGCATCGACGCCGAGTTCGCCGATGCCCTGGCCGATGCGGTCCTGCGCGCCTTCGCCCCCGCCTGAACCCCGCGCTGCCCGAGCTGGCAGCCCCCATGCGCCGAGCGGCCCACCGGCACGCGACGGATGCGAACTATCGGGGGGAATTGTCGAATGGAGCGGCTGTCTCGGAGCATCGGCAGGAGTTCCCGCGCGCAATGCTCCCAAACCCCGTTCGCCGGAGGAATTGCCCGTGCGGACCTTCGCCGAGACGGAATTGTCCGAATATACCGACGCGTCCGACTCCGCCCACTGACTGGTTACGTGATGATCCGGGTCGGAGTCATGTCGAATGCGGCTGCGCCGCTGGAATCGACGCCACGCAGGCCGCTGTCGGATGTCATCGAGGACGACGGTGGGTACGCGATGGCGTGACCCCTCCAGAGGCTCAATCTTGTGGATATCTCCGATGATTCGGTGAATGGTCCAGAGGAAGGTCAAAACCCGTGCCGAGTAAGGGTTCTCACGGCCACGGCTGTGATCTGATCGAGATGTCCCCGAGATGGGGATTTTTCGTAGCACACAACGAGGAACCGTATGAACCCCAGAAT